>CAYNIU010000001.1:0-99469 GCA_964397365.1 uncultured Methylomarinum sp.
AATTTTTCAGCTGTTCTGAGATAATGACGCAAAAATACATAGAAAAAATATTAAGAGCTAAAGTCTATGAGGTGGCCGTGGAAACCCCGCTGGATTTTGCCCCTTTATTGTCAGAACGATTTGGAAACCGGGTATATTTAAAGCGTGAAGACTTACAACCTGTTTTTTCGTTCAAGTTACGTGGCGCCTATAACAAAATGGCTATGCTGAATGAGCAAGAGCGTGCCAATGGGGTGATTGCTGCTTCGGCAGGTAATCATGCCCAAGGTGTTGCTTTGGCAGCTAACAAACTGGGAATCAAGGCGCTGATTGTCATGCCCAGGACAACGCCTGAAATCAAGGTCGAATCAGTCAGAGCTTATGGCGCTAAAATAATTTTGCACGGTGATTCTTATGATGAGGCCTGTGGTTATGCCAAGGAACTTGAAAAAGCAAAAGCTCTGACTTTTGTACATCCTTATGATGATTCTGATGTTATTGCCGGCCAGGGGACGGTGGGTATGGAAATTTTGCGCCAGCATAATAGTGATGTTGACGCTATTTTTGTTCCGGTCGGAGGTGGTGGGCTTATTGCGGGGGTTGCCGCCTATGTAAAATTTGTCAGGCCAGACACTAAAATTATTGGTGTGGAGCCGGACGATGCCGATTGTCTGCATCGAGCTCTGCTGGCCAGACGTCGTGTGATGATTAAACAAGTGGGTTTGTTTGCCGATGGTGTTGCGGTTAAACAGATTGGAAAGGAACCGTTCAGGTTGGCTCATCGTTTAGTTGATGATGTGATTGTTGTCAATACCGATGAAATTTGTGCCGCTATCAAGGATATTTTTGATGATACTCGCTCAGTTGCCGAACCTGCTGGTGCCTTAGCAGTTGCCGGTTTAAAGAAATATGTCGAACAACAGGAGGTAACCGGAAAAACGCTGATAGCCATTGAAAGCGGCGCCAATATTAATTTTGACCGGTTGCGTTATGTTGCTGAACGTACTCAGGTGGGTGAGCATCGTGAAATATTACTGGCGGTTGCCATTCCAGAGATACCGGGTAGTTTTCTGAAATTTTGTAAAATACTGGGAAAACGCAGTATTACTGAATTTAATTATCGTTATTTCGATAGCAAAACAGCCCAAGTTTTTGTTGGGCTCAGCAGCAGTGGCGCGGAAATGGATAGGGCGGATTTGATTCAGTTACTTGGCGGCGAAGGCTTTAAGGTGACCGATATGACGGCGAATGAGCTGGCTAAGGATCATATTCGTTATATGGTGGGGGGGCATGCGCCGTGTACGCTTAGTGAAACTATTTACAGTCTGCAATTTCCGGAAAGGCCCGGTGCCTTGTTAAAGTTTTTGATATCTATAGGTATTCGCTGGAATATCAGTATGTTCCATTATCGTAATCATGGCGCGGCTTTTGGTAAGGTGTTAATGGGACTACAAATGACAAAGGTACAGCGAAAAGAGTTCAGGCGGACTTTGGAAACACTGGGCTTTGTCTATCAGGAGGAAACACTTAATCCGGCTTACCAATTGTTTATTGGAGGACGGGAGAATAGCAAATAGTTTTTCCTTTCTGGAAGATGACTTTTGGCAATTGAAAATCTCGTTTTTTAGCTGATAAATGTTTTTAAGGTATCGTTTATTTTGCTTTTGGCGTTATGCAATATATACAAGGTGTTTTCAGGTGAAAGAGTAATGTTTTTCAGTTTGCTGGCAGCCGGAATTGAGGTAATGGGGGGTAAGTTTCGGATTGTTTTCTTTTGACTGATTTTGTTGTGTAAACGGGATAAGACGACGATATCGGTCAGCGACAGGTCGCCTTCGTGGTTTTGATACCAATCATCGGAATTCAGAGCGACTGAAATAAATTCATCGGCAAAATTCCAGTTTTTTAAAATACTCGCGCCGACCACGCCTTTAACGATTGGGATGGCCTGTTTTATTTCCTCGGCGTTATGAAATTCAGCCGGCAAATTAGCAACAAAGGTAATAAAGGGGATGATGCCTATATCACAAATTAACCCAGCCATTAGCGCTTCTTCTGGCTTTTGTTGCTTGCTTTCCTGAGCAAGGACATAGCTTAAGCAGGATAATTTCAGGCTTTCTTTCCACAAGCGATCCAGATATTTCTTGATATTTGCGGCATTGCTTTTGAAAATTTGTTTGATACTAAAGCTGATAACCAGGTTGCGTGTGGCATTAAGACCAATTCTGGTAACCGCATCCATACAGCTTTTCGCTGGGTTTAATGTTAAATAAAGAGGGCAATTGGCCACCTCAACCAGTTTTGCCGAAATAACCGGATCCATTTGGATGATTTTGACAGCATCGGCAATACTGATGTCTTTTTGCATGGCTTGTCGTAATCTGATCGCTATGTCCGGTAGAGTCGGGATTTCCAGGTTTTCCTCCATAAAGTACTGGGAAAACAAATGTAACAGGCGATTGTCGTTTAACTCCTGGGGAATATGAAATTCCTGATGATTGGCCTGGGAGTTCATCGACATGATTTTATGGGAAACGCGTAAAATGCTGATGTCGGTTTTGGCAATCGCTGATGTGCTATGGGGGCTGCCGCTACATAGCGGAAAATTGGCTTGAGGGCTTCCTGCTTCAATGTCAAAACTGTTACCGTTGGCATCAACAATAGAGACAGTTCCCTGTAACAAATAGATGACAGATTCCGCTGCTGTATTGATGCTGAAAAGCGTTTCTTTGGCGGGTAAAACTTCAGATTGTTTTTCCAATGCAAAGGCCTGCAGCTTGTCTTCAGTCAAATTTCTGATTGGAATAAGCTGTCTCAGTATGTCTAAGGATATTTTGGAACTGACAAGACTACAGGATGCTTTTGAACTGGTTTTTCCCTTAAAAAAAGACTTTATTGATGCCATGTTTGTTTTTTAAAGATGAGAGGCAAAACAAAATATAGCGACTATATTGTATTTTGTCGGATTTTGATTTGTCCTGAAGTATATCTGAAATATGGACGCTGTTTCGGTTCTATATTTATACAAAGCTGCGGCGTCCGGCATTCAATAACTCAATTACGGGGCCTGTAACAGGACGAACGCTGCGCCAGATATAAAATGCTTCTGCCGCCTGTTCAACCAGCATTCCTAATCCATCCAGACTTTTTGCGGCATGTTGCTGCTGTCCCCATTGTACGAACGTAGTTGCCTCATTGGCGTAAGCCAAATCATAACAACAGCCGTTGTTTGTCAACAGATTTTCAGGCAGGGGCGGGAGATCATGGGTCAGGCTGGTTGAGGTTGCGTTTAGAATTAAATCAAATTGTTGTCCACTTAGTTCGTCAAAGCCACAGCCTTGTATAAGACCTGAAGATGAAAATTCCTTGGCCAGTTGCCGGGCTTTGCTAATCGTGCGGTTGGCAATGACAATGCACGCCGGTGACAGTTCCTGAATCGGCCCGATAATGCCGCGGCTGGCGCCGCCAGCGCCCAATATCAGAATACGGCTGGCAGACAGGGAAATACCATGATTCTGGATAAGATCTGTCACCAGACCAATACCGTCAGTATTATCGCCCAGCACTGTACCATCGCTTTGCAGGACGAGAGTGTTGACCGCTTTACTGAGACAAGCCCGTTCTGTCAGTGTGTCGGCTCGTTGCCACGCAAGCTCTTTTAAAGGTACGGTGCAGTTTAAACCTTTTCCACCCTGAGCAAAGAAAGTGGTGATTGTCTCGTTAAATGATTCTGCCGGAACATCGCAGGCGAAATAATTTAATTGCTGTGCAGTTTGTTGGGCAAACAACTGATGAATACGAGGAGACTGGCTGTGTTTTATCGGATGTCCGAAGACAGCATATTGATCAAGATTCATTTTGACTGTTGCGTTTGGTTATCCATGCCTCCCAGGAAATGGTGGCCGCTACAATAACAATAGCGATAAGGGCGTTGATCCACATGAAACTTTCAGAATAGGCAATCACAATAGCTGAAATTCCCAGAAACAAACCAACCAAGCTGAAGTGCCAGCCAATACGAATACCATCTAATATGGTTGCCAGAGATAAAATTAGTAAAATAACCAGGCTGGCGCTAACTTCAGATAGCTGGCCGGATTTTTGTAATAGAAACGTTCCGCCGACGATAAGTAATGAGGCGCTCCAGTGCATAAATTGTTCTTTCAATATGGCGGTAAAATCCACTACATCGTGTTTTTTTGATTGCAGCCAGGCGATTAAAATAGCGAATAAACCGAACACTACAACCATAATCAACCAATAGGTATAACCATCATCAGGTGAGAAATCGGTTATGCCATTGCCAACTAATGATAATATCAGCAATAAGATTAGAATGGCTTCTTCAATCTGGAATTTTCTTTGATCATTGATTAATTGATTTTCTTGCATGATAAACCTCAAAAGTTCTTATTTTTTGTAAGTTCTCAATATGGATAGAGATTCGCGCTGTGAAACCGTTTCAGAGTGTTTGTCAGCCGTGCCCTTTTATTACCTATGGTTTTATGTCTGACAAGTATATCTCAAATATGAAATTGTTAAATCTTTGACAGCCATTGAGCCGCTGTTTTTGCATAATAAGTTAAAATGGCATCGGCTCCAGCCCGTTTAAAAGCCAGTAATGACTCCATAACCACTTGTTTTTCATTCATCCAGTTGTTCATTGATGCCGCTTTCAGCATGGCGTATTCTCCGCTTACCTGATAGGCAAAGGTTGGGGCACCAAATTGATGTTTTGCTTGACAGATAATATCGAGATAGGGCAATCCCGGTTTTATCATAATCATATCGGCGCCTTCCTGCAGATCAAGCTGAATTTCCCGTAAAGCTTCATCGGCATTGGCAGGATCCATTTGATAACTGTATTTGTCGCCGTCACCAAGATTAGCGGATGAGCCGACAGCATCTCTGAATGGCCCGTAAAAGCTGGAGGCATATTTTGCAGAGTAGGCCAAAATTCGGGTGTTAATATATCGGTTGGCTTCCAAAACCTGCCTGATGGCGCCGATTCTGCCGTCCATCATGTCGGAAGGTGCGACTATATCGGCACCTGCTTGCGCATGGGATAACGCCTGTTTGCATAAAACATCGACAGTTTCATCGTTAATAACATAACCGTTATCATCCACTAAGCCATCCTGACCGTGCGATGTAAACGGATCCAGTGCGACATCGGTAATGACTCCCAGTTCCGGGAAGCTTTGTTTTAATGCCCGTACACAACGCTGAGCCAAGCCTTCGGGGTTGTAGGCTTCTTCAGCGCAGGCTGATTTTTTGCTGTCGCCAGTAACCGGGAAAAGCGCAATCGCAGGGATACCCAGTTGAGTTAATGTGTGGGCTTCTTCCAGCAAAAAATCAATAGACAATCTTTCAATGCCGGGCATGGACGGAATGGTTTCTTTTTTATTTTGGCCGTCAATTACGAACAACGGATAAATCAGATCATCCACTGAAACGGTGTTTTCTCGCATCAGACGACGAGAAAAGGATTGAAAACGCATTCTGCGCATGCGTAAATCAGGAAAAATAGTGTTATTATGTATAGTTTTTTCCATATTAATTTATGGTTTATAATATTCAAATATAATTTTTTTGGAATGGAAGCAAGGTTTGTGAGCAACTGATACAGAAATTTGATTTGCTTCGGAACTTATAACCATTGTCTTGAACGGGTTATAACAAGAAAGAGAGAGGCGGCTTGGCAACATGATTTTTTTTCAAGTACGTTCGTCTTTTACTTTGAATCAGGCGGATAAATTCTGAGTAATTGTATCATGTCCGTTGTTTGAAAATGGAAACTATGATACCGAATATTTTGGAGTCTTTATGAGAATTAACTATTACACCCAATTTGCTTTATTTTTTCTTTTAACAATGGGTATGTCTTTGGCATTGGCCAATGCCAAAGATTTGGCGCCCCCCCAATTAGCCATTCAAAATGCCTCTAATAAGTTAAAGGACAGGTTGCAGGACGAGTCTTTCACTAAAGATTTTAAACAAATAAATCAGTTTGTCGAAGATGTTATTGAGCCACATGTTGATTTTAACCGCATATCGGCACTGGTGCTGGGTAAGCTATGGAGAAAGGCTAGCCCTGAAGAAAGAAGAGATTTTAAAAAAGAATTTCATACCTTACTGGTGAGAACCTATTCCCGGGCATTTGTTGAATTTAAAGACTGGTCGGTGCGTTTTTTGCCTTTGAAAATGAAAAAAGGCGCAAGAAAAGTGATTGTCAAAACAGAAATTTTACAACCGGGTATTCAGCCTATTTCTGTAAATTACAGAATGTTGCTGGATAATGGGGTATGGAAAACTTATGACATTATGATTGAGGGCGTCAGTCTGGTGACAAATTACCGGACCAGCTTTAAAAATGAGGTCAGACGCACCGGATCGTTAAAAGCTGTGATTGAAAAACTGGCAAAACGCAACAAGGAAGCTCTGGCTACAAAAGAAACTTCCTGACGCCGTTTTGATCTATCTAAAACAGACTTTCGGTCATGGTGTTATGTTTCCGGTATTGCGGGCGGATTGATTGTCGTTAGAGCAGCGCTATTTTTGTAGCGACGGTTAAGATTATTTGTATCTCTGCTCGTCCGGTATTTATTGAGCGGGTGCAGGCTATGGATTGATCAGGACGCGTCAATACCTCCCTGTAACTCTGTGCAACATTCTTGGCACAAGCCTGATCAATCCATAGCCTGAACCCACCTTTTTTGGGGGACGAGTGGTTACGATTATTTGACATTTTAACTGTGTATAAATGCGTAAACCCGACATTTGTAAAATGGAGCTGAAATCGTATAGAAATAATTCACGCCACTGCTATTGAAAACTTTTCCTTCAATTAATTACGCTGAGTAGTGACACAAATTTTAACGAATCAATATGAGTAAAAGGAATCAATCGTTAAATAAAGATAACCCTGTGGTCTCTGTGTCAAAAAATATTGCCTTACCGACTTGAAACAACATAGACCCAAGTAAACATGATGATGGATTATCGACCATTATATAACGCTTTACGAGAAGCTAATCTGGAGTCCTGGGCTGACATGTTACCGTTTCAACTTCAGCAGGCGTTTGATAACAAACATCATGGAAATTTAAGTCAATGGAAACAAACGCTTACGCAAGTTGAAACATTGACGCCCTCCATGACGGATATTGTTAATGGTGTTAAAATCGGGTTGGCTGCGGATTTATCTGAAGCGCAACAGATTAACCTTGAACAAACATTAAAAAAGCTGTTGCCCTGGCGTAAAGGCCCTTATTATCTGTTTGGTATTCATCTGGATACAGAATGGCGTTCAGACTGGAAATGGGAACGCTTGCAAAACCATATTACTCCTCTGACCAATCGCATGGTTTTGGATGTCGGTTGCGGTAACGGTTATCATTGTTGGCGAATGTTGGGAGCTGGAGCCAGGCTGGTCGTAGGCATAGACCCTTACTTGTTGAATGTGATGCAGTTTCAGGCCATCGGCAAACTTTATGGCAATGCGCCTGTTTTTGTGCTGCCATTGGGTATTGAAGAACTTCCGGCAAGGATTGAAGCTTTTGATACTGTATTTTCAATGGGGGTGTTGTATCATCGCCGTTCGCCGATTGATCATTTGCTGGAGCTGAAAGGATGTTTACGGCCGGGTGGGGAGCTGGTTCTGGAAACACTGATAATTGAAGGTTCTGAAGGACAAGTGCTGTTACCGCCGGGACGTTATGCCAGAATGCGGAATGTCTGGTTTTTACCCAGTTGTGATACGCTCGTCAGTTGGCTGCATCGCTGTGGATTTTATAATGTACGTTTGCTGGATGTGACCCGAACCACTATTCAGGAACAGCGCACAACGCAATGGATGCCGTTTTATTCATTAAAGGATTTTCTGACTCCCGATAACAAAGATCTGACCTGTGAAGGTCTGCCGGCGCCGACCAGGGCGGTCTTTACAGCCTTGGTCGATTAATTCGGTGCGCCCGGAACCCGTGAATAAATCAGCGATTTTCTAGCCTTGAGACAACGCGTTATTCAGGATAGAAAGTAATTTTTCTTGCTCGATCGGTTTAGTGACATAATCAAAAAAACCTATCGCTTTGGCTTTGGCAATATCAGCTGGCATTGCATTGGCAGAAACCACAATCACTTTTGTTGTTTTTGTTAGATTGTTTTTTTGTAGTTGCTTGAAAACTTCAAGACCATTCATATCCGGCAGATTGATATCTAAAAGAACAATTTGCGGTCTGAGTTTAAAAGCTGCCTGTAACCCCTCTTTGCCGTTAACGGCTTCGGTATATTGAAAATCGCTGTGACTGCTGATAATCTTTTTCATTAACAGGCGGTTAGCCGGGTTGTCTTCAATATAAAGAATATTAATCGCTGATTTTTGCGGAATGTATTCAGGTTTTCGAGACTTTTTTAATGGTGCAGTGCTAGTGGGGATGGTTGGTAGCGGTTGCGCCATTTCTATTTCTATCCAGAAAGTACAGCCTTTGCCGGCCTGATTATCAACGCCAATAGAACCGTTCATCATTTCCACCAGCATTTTGGTGATGGTCAAGCCAATCCCTGTCCCTTCAATATCTGATTGCTCAGCGCCTAATCTGCTGAAAGGTTTGAACAAGTCTTTCATCATCTCTTCAGGGATGCCGGCGCCAGTGTCTTTTACAAATATACGCACTTTGTTTTCAGTTGTAGAAAGCCAGACAGTCACCTGGCCAAAGACATGATTATATTTAATGGCGTTGGTTAACAGGTTGGAAAACACCTGATTCAGACGAAATGCATCTGCTTTTACCAGGATTGTTTCCTCATCGGGTAATTGCGCGAGCAGTTTGATTTGTGCGCGACGAGCCTGGGGGGTGATCAGTTCAATGGATTCTTTGAGAAGTTGAATCAGGTTGACGGTTTCAATGTTCACATTGATATTACCGCTTTCAATTTTTGACAAGTCAAGAACTTCATCAATAAGGGTTAGCAGGTGGCGACCGGCAGAATAGATATGCGCCAGTGATTCCTTTTGATCTTCATTGAGCGGTGCTTGTGAGTCTTCTTGTAATAATTGGGTAAACCCTAAAATAGCATTTAACGGCGTACGTAATTCATGACTCATGCTGGATAAAAACTGAGATTTGGCCTGGTTGGCGTTTTCGGCTTCCAGTTTTGCCGCAGTAATGGTTGCCAGCGCATTTTTACGTTCGGTAATATCATGAAGGATACCGACATATTTTTTAACGCCATTAAGCATCATTGGAGAAACATTCAATTCCATAGGAAATACCGAACCGTCTTTACGTAATCCTTGAAGTTCTCTTGCCTTATTGATTATTTTAGGCGCATGGATTTCAGAATGGTTGAGATATTGCTCGTGCTGTTGACGCATTTCTCCAGGCATCAGTATTGATATATTTTGACCTTTCAGTTCATCGGCTGAATAAGAAAAAATCTCCTGGGCTTTAGGGTTTGCCATTTCGATAACCCCCCGATCGTTAATGGTAATAATACCCTCAGCTGAGTTGTTAACAATGGCTTTTAAGTTTTCCTGCTGATTGTGCAGTTCATTTTCAATTTCTTTACGGTGGGTGGTGTCGCGGATAATACTGGTAAAAAAGCGTTCATTTCCAGAAAGCCACTCGGTGTAAGTCAGTTCAATGGAAATTATTTTTTTATTTTTGGTGATTGCCCGCGTTTCGATTGAACGATGTTGTAGTTGGGCGCTGTTTTCAAGAAGTTTTGTAAAACCTTGGCGGTGTTGTTTCTGGTGTTCGGCAGGTATGATAATGTCTATGGGCTGGCCAATCACTTCAAGAGACTGATAGCCAAAAATATTTTCCGCGCCTTCGTTCCAGAAAATGATGAGTCCATCCTTATTAAGTGTAATAATGGCATCGGTAGAGGAATGGCTGACCGTCTGAAAACGAAGTTCATCTTTTCGCAGCCGGTTAATGACCGCGTGTAATTCTTTTGAACGCTGGCTATGACAAATGATAGCCGTTATTAATGTATCAGTCGGTGTGTTGCTGTCAACAAAACAGTTGCTGCCCGCTTTAAGCGCTTCTATTCGGGATGTATCATTGGCGTCACCCATTAATAGTAAAATAGGAATATGAGTAAAGCGATTATCCTGACGAATGACGCGGGTTATTTCAAAACCGCTACAATTTTGTAGG
Source organism: uncultured Methylomarinum sp. (assembly GCA_964397365.1). Lineage (GTDB taxonomy): Bacteria > Pseudomonadota > Gammaproteobacteria > Methylococcales > Methylomonadaceae > Methylomarinum. The sequence goes on from CAYNIU010000001.1 coordinate 10,143, forward strand.
TTATTGTCTAACAGGATAATGTCCGGTGAAAATAAAATCAGTTCTTCAGTTATGGTTGAAAGATGACTAACGGTTTTACAGGTGATTTTATGCGGAGCAAGAATTGTTTCATAATAATGGGTAACGGCAGTATTATGGGTAATGACTAATGCGTGATAGTTTTCATTGCTGTTTTTATGGAGGTGTCTGTCCAGTATTTCCACTAATTCAAGAATATTAACGGGTTTGACGATATAACCGTTGCCGCCGGCGCGAACAGCTTCCAGTCGGGCATCGAAATCTTCCCGGTTGGATAAAAAAATGACCGGACAGGGTATTTTGTCAGCAGCTTTTAACTGTTTGATCAGATCTATACCGTTGAAGGCGTGATTGGGAAAAACAATATCCATCAAAATGATTTCAGGCGTTTCCTTATCCAAAAAGCGGGATAGTTCTTCCGGGTTGTTGATGCAGTTTATTGAATAGCCAAAATGTCGGGCTTGTTCCTGAATTAATGAGGCTAATAGTTCATCATCATCAACCAAAATGATTTTGTTGCTTTCAACGACGTTTACTGAATCATTGTTATCCGCATCGGGAGAAGGGGGGGGCTGGAAGATAACAGGGGATTGTCGGCTTGTTGATGTTTGTTTGATTTCATTCAGTAGTTGCTGAAGCTGAAGCCAGTCATCAGCCCAGGCATCAGGAAATGTCGATGGTGTGTCAATCAAACGGTAGCAGAGTTGTTCTATTTTTTTGGCTAAAGTGTAAACTTCAGTGAATTGAAAGGTTCCTGCTGACCCTGCCAGTTTGTGTGCTAAAGCGCAGGTGGTGTGCAGGTTTTCCTGATTGTTTTTTGTCTGCAGCGGTAGATGAAGATCCAGGTTTTCAGCAGATAGACATAACTCTTCAATATGACCGGCCAGGTGTTTGGAAAAGGCCTGTTGTAGTTGCTGTATCCGGCTGATGGCCTGTTCAGTTTTTCTGTCCATTACAGGTTGGACCAAATGTAGGTGATTTGTTCAGCCAGAGTCATGGGATCAAAAGGTTTGTTGATCACATCCACGGCTCCAGAAGCTTTGAACCGGGCTATTTCATCAGGCAGTATTTTTGCAGTTAAAAAAACCACCGGTATATCTTTAAGCGTTTCATGGCCTTTGAGTGCCTTTAAGGTGGCAGGGCCGTCCATATTCGGCATCATAACATCCAGCAGGATAATTTGCGGCTGAAAACTCATGGCCAAGTCAATTACTTCGATGCCGGATTCGCAAGTGATAATTTCAAATTGACCAATTCCTTCCAAAGCTAAGGAGGCTATTTCACGAATATCGGGCTCATCTTCGGCATATAAAATTTTATTAAGTGTTGTCATCTTCTGAATCTATGGGGGCAATCAGCTGTTTGATTATTTTAACGAGTTCTTCGTTGCTTACCTTTGATTTGACCAAGGCGGCATCAACCTGATTAATAATGTCTTCTTCAACAGACTGGGCTGAAAAAATAATGACGGGAATCAACGGGTTCTGTTTATTGATTACCGGAATGAGATCCAGACCATTGCCATCAGGCAGACCTATATCCAAAATTATCAGGTCAAAATCGTTGTGTGTAATTTTTTCTTTAGCCGCCTGTAAGTTCGAAGCTTGTATCAAACTGGCTTTACCATTCAACAGGCCGGACATCATTTCAATCAGGTCTTTATTGTCTTCAATATGAAGAATTTTTGCCGGATGATCGTTTGATTTCCTTAACGCCAGATGTAAGGCTTTATTTAACCGGTCAAAGTCAATGGGTTTGTCGATCCAGTCTATAATGCTTAAAGCTGAAGATGAAGCCTTTTTTTTATTCATTTCCGCTTCGGCGGAAATAATGATGATAGGTAAACAAGTGTTGTTTTCCTGGGAACGAATTTCCTGAATAAAGGAAAGTCCATCCTGACCGGGTAAACGAATATCGACTGTCATACCGTCAAAGTGATTACTTTTAAGGTGATTTCGGGCTTCTGCGGTTGTGCTGCATGTGGTAACTTCAAAATTTTGTTGTTCAAGTAACAGAGACAATAGGTTGGCAATATCTTTTTCATCCTCCAGAACCAGAATATGTCCCCGTTTTTTTATGTTTGTTTTGGCGTCTTTGACAGTATTTGTTGTTTGCGAAGGTTTTTTAGATGGCGCTTTGTTAACGGCTGATTTTTCAGCGGTATGGTATTCCAGCAATTCAAAAAAGAAGGTACTGCCTTGGCCTTCCTGGGTGGTATAGTCAATATGTCCTCCATGGTGTTCGATAATCGCCTTGGTAATATTCAAGCCCAAACCGGTTCCGCCTTTTTGACGGCTGTCTGAGGAGTCCACTTGGGAGAATTTCTGAAAAATCTTGCTGCGGTATTGTTCCGGTATGCCAATACCGTGATCGGAAACAGAAATACGAATTAAATCGCCTTGCTTGTTGATAGTAATTGAGACAATAGCGTTTTTCGGTGAAAACTTGGCGGCATTGGAAATCAGGTTGGCCATGACTTGCTGGAGGCGATAGCTGTCCGCATAAACCCAAAATTCAGGCGGGTTATCCGCCAGGCTTAGTAAAACTTGACAGCTTTGGGCGTAGGTTTCGTTGGCGGCAATACTTTGTTTGACCAGTTCAGTGATGTTGACGGGAGCAAACTTTAATTCCATTTTTCCCGCCTGGATTTTTTCAGCGTCAAGAATATCATTGACTAGGTTGATTAACCGTTCGGTATTGTTGTGCGCCAGTTCAATCATACGCGTGGCTTTTGGCGGAAACTTGCCAAGAACACCGCTTTTAAGGATACCGAGTGAGCCGCGGATGGAAGTGAGAGGCGTTCTTAATTCATGACTGACGGTGGAAATAAACTCGGTTTTAATTCTGTCGACATGTTTGCGTTCTGAAATATCCCGTATGACCCCCATAAATTGAACTTCACCATTAAAATTTAATTGGTGAACCCAGATTTCCGCCTCGAAAACCTCGCCATTTCGTCTTAAGGCTTCAACCTCCCGAGTTTGGCCTATAATATGCGCCTGCCCTGTTTTTTGATAGTTGGATAAATAGCTGTCATGCATACCTTTATAGGGTTCGGGCATTAACATATTAATGTTTCTACCCAGCAATTCTGATGGTCGGTAGCCAAAAATATGTTCAACAGAATTATTAAGACTTAATATTGAACCTTTGGCGTCAATAGTAATGATGGCATCGGAAATATTATCCAGCAGGGTATGAAGGTGAGCCACATGGGATGAGGAGCGTTGTTTGTACCATAGAAAAATAAGGGTGATCAGCAGTAATAAAATACTTTCTAGCTGGTTTTGATTTTGCCATTCATAAATCACAATAAAGACAGCAAATACACTGCCGATCAATATAGGCCGCGATGATTTTGAAATAACGCTCTGGCTTTTGTTGAGTAGATTCATGGCGGGTTTATCAATTCAATTGGATTTTAAAGTTTTGGGCAAATTCCCTTGATTTAAGTATGGATTTTAGGGTATAAGCAATACCCTGTATAGGTTTATCTTTTGGAGTCGTTTTATACCTATTTTAATAACTATCAAAACAAACAGTTAATTACAAAACGCAGATAAATGACGACAGCAGTTTTTGTCAAGATTCCAGTGTGAGTTAATACTTACATATGGTGGGTGATCTGTCTCCTATAAAATAAAATTTTAATGTGATTTATATCGCAAATTAAGGTTTTATGGAAACCATTGTAATTATTCCGCTCAATTGAGCCGTCACAATAAAATTTTAAATCAGGTTCATGCCATGAAAATATTGATAGTGGATGATCAATACAGCAACAGAGAATTGTTGAAGAAGATGCTGGCTGAAGAATGGCGGGTGATTTTGTTTGCAGAAAATGGACGCCAGGCGGTTGAGTTATTTGTTAAAGAAATTCCGGATGTGATTATTATGGATGTTTTTATGCCGGTCATGAATGGCATTGAGGCCATAAGGCTTATCAGGAACATGGATACGGAAAAATGGATTCCTATTATTGTGGTTAGCGCTTTAGTGGATGAAGAACATATTGTTGCCGGTTTAAATGCCGGTGCTGATGATTATTTGACCAAACCGCTTAATAAGGTTGTCTTACATGCCAAGTTAAATACTATGCAGCATTTCATTAGCATGCAGAAAAAGCTATTGTCAGCCAATAAAGCATTAATTCAATACCAACAAAAAAATGAAATTGAATTGGCTTTTACCCAGGAAATATTTGATCACCTGGTTACCAACAAAGAGCAGGATATTAATACCATAGATTATTGGGTTTTACCGTCCAAGCGTTTTAGTGGTGATTTAATCAGTATCAAACGCATCAGTTCTGACTGTTTTTATTTTGTGGTTGCCGATGTGACAGGGCATGGTCTGGCCGCTTCTTTACCCACTATTATCGTTAATCTGGTTTTTCAGGCGATGACGGAAAAATGCTGTCGGGTTTCCAGTATTGTTAAAGAAATCAACCATAAATTAAGGGTTGACCTGCCGGTTGGCAGGTTTGTCGCTCTGGCAGTGGGATTGATAAATATTGCAGATAAACGTATGGAAATATGGAATGGCGGTTTGCCGGAACTTTTGGTTATTCGTGATGACGGCGAGATGATTCACGGTTTTAAGTCAAAACACGTTTTTGCCGGGGTTTTGGCTGATAATGAGTTTGAAGAAAAAACTGAAAACTGGCGATGGACAGAGCCTTGTGAATTGCTGGTATTTACGGATGGCGTTACCGATGCCTTGGACAGTGATGATAACAGGTTTGGTCATCAGCGCTTGTTGGCAATATTGGCGCAACATAAACCGGGTGAGCGGAGTATTTCATTGAAAAACAGAATTCTGGAATTTATGTATAACGAATATGAACAAGATGACGTGTCTTGTCTGGCTGTTCGCTGTAATTGAATCAGACACATAATAAAAATAGAAGCAGGTTTTAGAAGGCGAATATGACAGAAATTTCACAGGGTAAGCTGCTCATTGTCGATGATAATCAACACAACCTGGAATTAATGAAAACAGCTTTGAAACAGGAAAATATTGATATACAGACTGCAGAATCCGGTGCGGCAGCGCTTGAGAAATTAGTCGATAACGAATTTGCCTTGATTATTATGGACGTTGATATGCCAGTGTTGACAGGTTTTGACACGGTGGAAATTATTAAGGAATCCCAGCTTTCCAAAAGCACTCCGATTATATTCATCAGTTCTCATTGTAAAGCTGGCAGCGATATTGAAACAGGGTTCAAAATAGGTGCCTGTGATTATATTCTAAGACCTGTTGATATGGTGCTTTTTAAAAATAAGGTCAAAATCTTTCTAAAACTGTATCAAACCGAACAGGCCTTACAAAAAGCCAATTTTTTGTTGGCGGATAAAGCCGCCCGACTGGATAGCCAATTGACGGAACAACTGAAAATTAATAATGCACTGAAATTTTCTGAACATGTCTTTGAAAACAGTGTAAATGGTATTATTGTCGTCGATAAAAATCTGCAATTTGTCAGGGTTAATCAGGCATTCAGTAAAATAACCGGTTATTCACTATCGGAACTGGTGGGGAAAACCCCCAAAATACTGTCTTCTGGAATTCAGGATCAACGCTTTTATGAAGAAATGTGGCATACGCTACAGGAAAAAGAGGCCTGGCAAGGCGAATTGTGGAATAGAAGAAAAAATAACGAACTGTATGCAGAAATGCTTAGCATTAATGCCGTCAAGGATGAGCAGGGCGTGGTTTCTCATTATATCGGCATTGTCAGTGATATTACTGAGCGTAAACGAGCCAATGAAAAAGCTGAATACCTGGCTAATTACGATTATTTAACCGGTTTGCCGAATCGACTTAATTTAATTTCAACGCTGGAAAAATATATTGCTGACGACGAGATTACCACGCTGGCGGTTTTGTTTCTTGATCTGGACAAGTTCAAGCCGGTGAATGATCGCTATGGGCATCAGACAGGGGATGAGTTGTTAGTGGCCGTTGCCAAGCGCTTGAGAGGTTGTGTACGGGACACTGATTTAGTCGCCCGCTTGGGGGGGGATGAATTTATTATCGTTTTGAAAAAACCTAATACCTCTTCCAAAGCCAGTGAAAAAGTGGCCAAAAAAATTATTTCGGCGGTGTCTTCGCCTTTTAATATTTCCGATAAAAAAATCACAATCAATACCAGTATTGGTATTGCTCTTTATCCTGAACAGGGTAAGGATGCTGATGACTTAATCACTTTGGCTGATGATGCCATGTATAAGAGCAAGTCTGAAGGCGCAGGTTGTTTTCATTTTTGTACAGAGATTTGAATGATGCCGCATTCGAGCAAAAATGATCAGCAATTGATTGCTGAACTGGAAAGAAAAAATCGCGAATTACAGAAAATGGCGGGTCGGGCAAAACAAAACCAACAAGCAATCAGCGATCAGGCTCAATTGATTCTGCAACAAAAACAATTTTCCGAAGCGGTATTAAATTCAAGTCGTGAGGCCATTATCAGCATCAATACCCGAGGGTTGATTACCTTGTTTAATACCTCGGCTGAAGAAATATTTGGCTATAGCAGTGATGAAGTCTATTTAAAAAATATCAAAATGCTGATGCCAAGTCCTTTTAAAGAAGCTCACGATAGTTTTTTAGAAAGGTATCTGCAAAGTGGCGAGAAAAAAATTATTGGTATAGGTCGTGATGTCCTCGGGCAGAAAAAAGACGGTGCCACATTTCCCATTTCATTACGCGTTGTAGAAATCAAAACAGAATCACATCATGAATTTGTTGGCTTTATCAAGGATCTGAGCAAACTCAGGCAGGTGGAAAGACAGGTCAGGGAAAGTGACAGACGCTATCGGGCGATCGTTGAAGATCAAACCGATTTGATTTGTCGGTATACGGTTGATTTTATATTGACTTTTGTCAATCAGGCTTATTGCCGTCATTTTGGGGTGGAAGCTCAGGCGGTCATTGGTGCCTCGATTCTGGATTTGCTTCCGATTGATGTGGTCAACTGGTTTATCAAAGCACATGCAGCATTATCGCGGGACAAGCCGATAATGATTCATGAAGATAAAATAATCCATAATGGCAAGCAGGAATGGCAACATTGGTCAACCCGGGCTATTTTTTCTGAAGATAAACGGGAAATACTTGAATTTCAGGGGGTTGGAAGTGTTGTGACAGATAGAAAACAGGCCGAGCTGAATGCGCTGTTAGCCAGAAAAGCAGCAGACAAAGCCAATCTGGCAAAATCACAGTTTCTATCAAGTATGAGCCATGAATTAAGAACACCGCTAAATTCCATTATCGGTTTTTCGCAATTGCTGGAACTGGATGAAGAGGAACCTTTAACGGAATCACAAAAAGATTCTGTACTCCAGATTAACAAGGCGGGCAATCATTTATTAAAATTGATCAATGAAATTCTGGATTTGTCAACGATTGAATCGGGGCAAATCACGTTGATTAATGAGGTTTTTGATATAAAAAATATTTGCCTTGATGCCTTGGCCATTGTTGAAACACTGGCAGATAAAAAAGGAATCACTGTATCTTTACATTGTGAGGAAAATAAATATTGGGTTAATGCGGATTATATGCGCAGTAAACAAATATTCTTAAATATCTTGTCAAATGCCATAAAATATAATCGTCAACAAGGACGTATTGATGTGGAAGTTGTGCAACAGGGTGATTTTATTGTCATTAATTTTGCTGATACAGGTATCGGCATCAGCAGTGAAAACCTGGCCGATTTATTTCAGCCTTTCAATCGTCTGGGTTATGAGGCCAGCGCTATAGAAGGGACAGGAATTGGTTTGAGCTTGACTAAGCAACTGGTCGAAAAAATGGGTGGGGAAATAGGCGTTTCCTCGCAAGTGGGTGTGGGATCGACTTTCTGGGTAAAATTGCCTGTTTCCGGGGAACAAAAACACAAGAATGCGCATTCTGTTGTAAAATCTTCTGATTCGTTTTTTAAAGAAAACCCGCCGAGTGGACAGCGATATAAAATTTTATATATTGAGGACAACACAGCCAATATGGAATTAATGAGGAATGTCATCAAGCAGATGGGCGGATTTTCAATGATTGAGGCGAATAATGCTGAAATGGGAATAGATCTATTTGAGCGGATAGCGCCAGATCTGGTGTTAATGGATATTGATTTACCGGGTATGAATGGTTTCGAGGCGCTGGCCGAAATCAAGTCGCGTTTCCCCCAGTCAACAACGCCGATTATTGCAGTCAGTTCCAATGCTATGCAGAAACAAGTAATTAAAGGTAGAAAAGGTGGTTTTTATGATTATATTACCAAGCCATTTGATGCTGTTTCCTTAGTTGAGGTTATACGGAGGGCGCTAACCAGTTGATGAAAATTTATAATGTGAAGGGTATATAAAATACAATATCAATAGAAATTTAATCACTGAATTCAGGATAGAATAAGTTGTGGAAATAACAAAAGAGTACTTTCAGGCCAATATTTTGATCGTTGATGATGAGCCTGCCAATGTAAAATTATTACATAAAATGTTGCAGCGAAAAGGGTATCAGAATGTTCAATACACAACTGACCCACGGGAAGTGGAAGATTTATGTCGTAAAACCGAATTCGATGCTTTTTTGCTGGATATCAGAATGCCATATATTGATGGTTACGGCATAATGAAAATGTTAAACAAACACTGCGTCAATGATTATTTGCCGGTACTGGTTCTTACCGCACAAACTGATCGGGAGACCCGGCTTAAAGCGCTGGAGATGGGGGCAAAAGATTTTTTGACCAAGCCTTTCGATCAACTTGAAGCCTTGACCCGACTGCATAATTTATTGGAAGTACGGTTGATGCATAAACGGGTTCGAAATCAGAACCGGATTCTGGAGGAAGAAGTCAGGAGACGAACCCAGGAACTTTATGAAACCCGTCATGAAGTGATCAAACGGCTGGGACTTGCCGCCGAGTATCGCGATAATGAAACTGGAAATCATATTATCAGGATGAGTCGCTATTCACAACTTCTGGCTTTAGAATACGGGCTTTCAGAAGAACAGGCGGAAACTATTTTAAATGCTGCGCCAATGCATGATATTGGAAAAATCGGTATTCCTGACAGGGTGTTGCTAAAACCCGGAAAACTGGATGCAGAAGAATGGAAAATCATGCAGTCTCATGTGCATATCGGTGCAGAGATTCTATCTGGACACCAGTCCGACCTGATGGAAGCGGCAAGAATTATTGCGTTGCATCATCACGAAAAATGGGATGGCAGTGGTTATCCTGGAGGTTTGAAGGGTGATAATATCTCTATTGAAGGTCGAATTTGCGCTCTGGCCGATGTTTTTGATGCCTTGTTGTCTGCGCGACCATATAAAAAACCCTGGACGGTTGATCAGGCGCTGGATTTGATTGATGAGCAAGCAGGGCGGCATTTTGATCCACAATTGGCGCCGCTGATGCGAAAAATACTACCAGAAATTTTGAAAATCAAGGAACAGTTTTCAGATGAATAAGTTTTTTCCCAAGGTTTACTCATAGCGACTCAAAATTAGGCGGAAGGGGCTTGGCAAAGAGCGCTGTAAATTCATTCAGGGAAGTTTGCGGGCGACATTCTTGCTGCCAACGCATCTGTCAGACACCCCGCCGCCTAATCTGACAAAGTACCGTTGTTCATGTGTGATGGGTATATTAGAATCTGGAGTAATCAGGTATTAATCAAATAATTTAAAAACCAGAGATGTCACCGATTCGATTAGGTCGGGTTGATAGCTTTTATGACTATATTGGGGTGACAGATTTTCAAAATCAGTTTGAATTTTTCGGGTATTTTTTTTAGCTTTCATGGCCTCTGATTTCTGGTTGTGCAGAATTTGCCCTCCAGCCTTTTTCCATTCCATTAAATGAGTGATTTGGCCACTTCCCAGCCAGATACCGTGTTGTTTGCATTGATTGATGATGACACCACTTCGGTAGCCAAAGTTGTTTCGTTTCATCCACCCCTGGCAAACCGGACATTTTATATATTTAATTTTTTTGTGATTCTGCTTTTGATAGCGATCTTTGTTGATGTTGCGCAGTAATTCCAGATTAATCTGGAAGACATTGGAAACTGAATATTCCAGCATCGTTTCTATTTCACCGGGGTCAAAAAACAGACCGAAACATTTTTGACAATGTTCAATCAGCAATGAGTTGTTCAAGTCAATAGTTTGCAGGTGTGTATTACATTCAGGACAAATGCGTCTGGATTGTTTGTTGTTTACGTAGTATTGAAATTTTCCATGCAAATCAATATCGTTACGAACGCCACAATAACGACAGACATTGGTATTTGCAAGTAAAGGCGCTGAACAGCTTTTACAGTGGGACATGTTATAAATGATCCAGAATCTGTTGTTTTTTAGCCGAATATTCCGCTTCTGAAATCAACTCGGCCTCAAACATTTTTTTAAGTTGTGCCAACTTGGTCATCGGATCTTTGTCCGTACGGGTGGTTTGCGGTGCTGATATATTGCTACTCATTGAGTGCGCCATATTTTGTCCAAAGCCGATTCCGGCGCCCAGCCCCATGCCCATACCGGCGCCTCCACCTTCATTTCGGGCGGCTTCACGCAGGGCTTCCAGTTGTTGTACCTTAGCGTAGTCGAGTCCGACAGCTTGCGCGGCCTGGGCTTCCGCTGTCAGGTCGGCGATACGGTTGATGCGTTTTAAGGTTTGATCATCAAAATCAGTGCCTTCAATTCTAAAATCAGTAATATCAAATCCCAGTTTGCGGAAAGTCATCGACAGTTTGATAGAAATCCCGTGAGCGATTTCTTCACGATTAGCATCAATCTCGGCATAGCTGTATTGGCTTTCTGCCAGATAATCAGAAACGGGGTGAATAATGCGGGCAGACATGATGTCGCGGAAGTCATCAACATAAAATTGCTGGCGACTGCCGACTATATTGACGAAAAAATCTTTTGGATCGTAAATGCGGTAACTGTAATTACCGTAAGCTTTAAGACCTACCGGAAATTTATATTTGGGATCCTGATATTTGATCGGGGAAGTCGTCCCCCATTTTTGATCGATAATTTTGCTTTTGCGGTAAAAGTAAATGCCCACCTTATGCTCACTTTCAAAAAACTGCATAAATTTTTTGATTGTGGTCCAGAATGGAATATTGGCAGTTTTCAGATTGATAAGGCACTCTTCATCAATCACTGCTTGAACTTTACCTTCATAGACAAAAATACAACCCTGACCCGGGCCTACAATCAATTTTGAGGCATTTTTGATTTCGTTGCCGTTTTCTGTCCATTGGCCCAAAATTAGGCCGGGATTCGGGTTTTTCCATTCTATAACTGAACGGAGCTGGTGTTTAATACCATTTATGATAGACATAGCAACCTCAGGTTATGGCGAATGAGCCTGGAAAGTTCAGATATGGAGATAAAAAGATCAATTTTAAAGCTGTTCTTTGCGGTATCATATTGCAGGTTAGGGAGAAATGGAATGCTTAAACCGTTAAATTGTATTATTGACGCATAGCTAATTACTCAGCGTAATTAATTGACCGGAAAGTCTTCAATCAGTTGCTTGTGGAAGAAGCGCAGGTGGTGCGGAGGTCACATTCAAGCCTGCATGGCGTCTTCTGGAGTCAGTGACTGATATTAAATGCCTATATCCGCTGAGCAGTTACAAGTATAGTAAATATCTGGAGAATCTGTGGCGATTAGAAAATTTAAAAACACTCAGGCAAAAATGGGTTCCCGTGTTTATATTGATGACAGTGCGCAAGTGATCGGCGATGTCGAACTTGGTGATGATGTCTCTATATGGCCAATGGCCGTTGTTCGTGGTGATGTGGAAAGTATTGTCGTTGGTGCTGAAACCAATATTCAGGACGGCTCGGTATTGCATGTATCTCATGCGGGTGACTTTTCTCCGCAAAGCTATCCGCTGATTATCGGTAAAGGCGTGACTATTGGGCATAACGCTGTGGTGCATGCTTGTACTGTAGGCGATTATTGTTTGATTGGCATTGGCGCCATTATTCTGGATGGCGCAGTGCTGGAAGATTATGTCATGTTAGGCGCTGGGGCGTTGGTAACGTCTGGAAAAAAACTGCAAAGTGGTTATTTGTATGTTGGCGCACCGGCCAAACAGGTCAGGCCATTGACGGAAGCGGAAATGCGCTTTCTGGAATATTCCGCCAGGCATTATGTTGAATTAAAAAATGAGCACAGAGACGATAATGAAATATAGCAATCGCGGTTAAATAACGTTCATGCGGGTGTGAATCATTCCTGCACCAATATCCAGGGTTTGACTACGACCGCCCAGACAACGGTATTATTGTCAATCCATTTTTTGGCTTGGTCATCGGAAACCAGGGTCACTGTATTGTTTTGCATCCATTGTTGTACCAGGGGTTTATTATCTTTGGAAAATTGATAGGCGACTTCTACCAGGTCAAGATCGTCGGCCACAAAAACAGCCAGTCCAGCCGCAAAAAAACGTTGCAATTGTGGCCAGGGAATTTGCGAAGTTTCCAGGTTGACTTTTTCTTTGTCTACATCTATTCCGGCTTTTGACATTTTAAGGTTTCTCTGATGAATGATGCTGTTGTACCATTTGCGATCATTTTAAAATAATAACGATAATATATTCACTACTGAGGGTACCGAATGTCAATTTTAAGTTCATTAACAAAAGGTTCAACATTAAAAGCTGCAATCAAGCAGGTTACCGAAGCCCGACAGGCCGAAGGCGGTAAAGCGGAACAATTATTCAGGAGCGCCTATCAGGGTTTTGCCAAAGTGATTGCGGGTGACTTGAATACTTCTGAGGCATTATATCACTGGGGGTTTGCATTGTTACATGAGGCTAAAAACAAGGATGTTGAGCAAGCCAGCGCCTTGTATCGGGATGCTATTGACAAGTTTTCTTTTTGTCTGTTGGTGGCGCCCAGTCATTTGGGAGCGGCGATTGATGGCGGAGTAGCTTATATGGATCTGGCGCGTATCAATAAGGTGGATTCCACGGATAAATTGTATGATAAGGCGATGGTTTTTTTTGAGAAAGCCGGGAAAATTCAAAAAGGCAGTGCTGCGTACAACCTGGCTTGTATTTATGCGTTACGCGGTAATGAAGCTGCTTGTTTAAAGGCTTTGGAGTTGGCAAAACAATGTGGAAGTATGCCGAATGAGAGTGAGGTGATGAATGACCCTGATATGGCTTCGGTCAAGGATACGAAATGGTTTCAGGAATTTTTGGGAACAGTCGCTGTAGCACAGGCTGAGGCGGTGGAAAATGATCGTAGATCCCGAAGGGGGCTGAAGAAGGTGGATGAGGTCAAGTTGGATCTGCCTCCGCGTCCGACCGATTCCATGTTAAGGCGACATTTTGACTCTATGGTGGCGGCGGAACTAGAAAAACACCGGGAGCTTGAAGAGCAGAAGAAAAAAGAAGCGTTGGAAAAGATAGAAAAAAAGAAGTCTGAGAAATTTGATTATTATAAATAGGCGGCTAATTATCCGAAAGGCAGACGGCAAGAATCGCCTGCAGTTTTTGCGTACCCAGTTGGCGGGTTAACTGAATATTTTTGGAAGGAATGTTTTCTGGATTAGGATAGTTTTCCAGCACACGTTCAATACTGGTTTCCCTGATAATATGAAGCATTGGATAAGGTGAGCGGTTGGTGTAGTTGGCGGCATCATCTTTAGCGCTGTTTGCAAAGCGGTATTGAGGATGAAAACTGGCCAATTGGTAAATACCTTCATAGCCTTGGTCAATCAACAATTGTTGGGCTATATCAAGAAAATTGAGAAATGCATCAAAGCTGCGCAGTCCGTCAGGAAAAATAAGCAGAGTGGTTTCTGTAGCAGGGTTGGAATCCAGATACTCGCATTCTGTAGCCAGTGCGGTCAGGAAGTTTTCTGAACTGTCGTCGGCGATGACGGTGAAATGAATACTGTCTTTTTGGTATTCCCGGTGAGCAAATGGACAGATATTGTATTCAATGACAAATGATTTCAACCATTGACAGGTTGAAGCGATAGCAGGGTGTGTGTTCACATTTTATTTCCTGGTTGCTTCGCAGGGTTTCAGTAGCAGTGATATTGACCCATGCACTGTAAAATCAGCCACTAACTGTAACCTGGCGAAGTGTAAAAAAAGCCCTGAATGGAAGGAAAACGAAATAAGTTGAACATTGCCTAAGTGTGGCTTGTGCCTTCAGCAATGCGTTTTTCTCTTTCTTCTCGGGCGTGTTCCAGTTTTGAAAAAACACGCAGAATATCTGTAGCCGATAAAATGCCTACCAGTTTTTCATTTTTTATGACGGGCAAAGCGCCGATTTTATGATCGGCCATAATGCCGGCGGCTTCAGAAGCCATTGTATCGGGGGTAACGGTGATTATGCCGCGGCGCATAATATTCATAACCTTTTTCGGGATAACATGTAGCTCACTGCTTTGGCTGCTGCCTTCGATAGCATTGGAGTTACTTTTGGGCCCCAGAGCTTTGTACATATCACGGTCAGAAACAATACCAACGACTTTGCCTTTTTCAACAACGGGTAAATGGCGAACTTTTTCGTAATGAATCAAAAAAAACACACGATCTATCATGTCGTGCGGGTCAACGGTAAAAACTTTTGAAGTCATTAGTTCTTCGACGCGCATGAAATTTACTCCTCATAAAATTAGCCGAATAAGAATAAGGAAAAACGTCTCCTTTGACAAGAGATAAAGCAAATAATCAGCAATTAAGATAAAATACCAGATTAGTTATGTGCGGGGGCTGGCATCACATCCATTTTCTTTTGACGAATGATATACCCTAAAAGTTGTTGAAATTTCGGGTTGATATTGTGTTCTTACCCGTCGGTATGAAAATGGTGCTGTACTGGTTGCCCGATAATGCTTAAATGTTAATTATATTGGCGGTTAACGCCTTAATCAGGGGGTTCTGTAACAGAATCTTCATATGCTTCTGGAGTTGTTTATATGCGTATTATCCTTCTAGGTAGTCCGGGTTCAGGTAAAGGTACACAGGCACAGTTTATTACTGAAAAATATGCGATTCCGCAAATTTCAACGGGTGATATGCTGCGTGCTGCAGTGCGTGAAGGGTCTCCTTTGGGACTGGAGGCAAAAAAAGTTATGGATGCTGGTGGACTGGTATCAGATAAAATTATCCTAGGGTTGATTAAAGAACGTATTGCACAGGAAGATTGTAGTAATGGCTTTTTACTGGATGGTTTTCCACGCACTATTGCTCAGGCAGAAGGATTGCAAAAAATGGGAGTGGATATAGATTATGTTGTGGAAATCGTCGTTGATGATGAAGAAATCATTAAACGTATGGCAGGCAGACGGGTACACCCAGCTTCCGGGCGGACTTACCATATAGAATATAATCCGCCTAAACGGGAAGGGATTGATGATGTGACTGGTGAACCTCTGGTTCAGAGGGATGATGATAAAGAGGATACTGTACGTAAACGATTACATGTTTATCATGAGCAGACCCAGCCATTAGTGGGTTATTATGCTGACCCTGCACAATCGTCAAAATTTGTTTCTATAGCCGGTATCGGTACAGTCAGTGAAATTACCGACAAGGTTTTTGCTGTGCTGACTTAGGGATTCGCTGATTTATTCGCGATTCCTGTGGCGCAAGGATGCGCTACCACGGTACAGTTGTTGTATGCGGCTCAACTTGCGCCAGTTGTCGAACTTATTCCGTGCAGGTTTTTTAGCAGATCTTTTACTAGAGTCTGGGCGCATGATTTATTTACATAAGCAGTTCTGCCGGGAGTGATATTTCCCCGCTGAAGCTGTAACAAATACAAGAAAGAGAACAATGACAGGTAAAACTTTATACGACAAATTATGGGAAGACCATGTTGTCCAAACAGATGAAGATGGTTCATCTTTGATTTATATTGATCGACAGTTAGTTCATGAAGTGACCTCGCCACAAGCTTTTGAAGGTTTGCGGTTGACAGGCAGAAAACCATGGCGTACAGAGAGAAATCTGGCTGTTGCAGATCATAATGTGCCAACTACAGACCGAGACAAAGGTATTGCCGATCCGGTGTCGCGGTTACAGGTTGAAACGCTGGAAAAAAATTGTGCCGAATTTGCTATTACTGAGTTTGATATGAGTGATATACGACAAGGAATTGTGCATGTCGTCGGGCCAGAGCAGGGGGCAACCCTGCCGGGTATGACCGTAGTTTGCGGTGACTCTCATACATCGACGCACGGTGCTTCGGCAGCTCTGGCTTTTGGTATTGGCACATCCGAGGTTGAACATGCTCTGGCAACACAATGTTTAACCCAGAAAAAGTCAAAAAATCTATTGATAAAGGTAAATGGAAAAACCCGGCCAGGTGTAGGTGCTAAAGATATTGCCTTGGCAATTATTGGTAAAATCGGTACTGCGGGGGGAACCGGTTATGCGATTGAATTTGCTGGTGAAGCCATTACCGCCCTGTCTATGGAGGGTCGGATGACAGTCTGTAATATGGCTATTGAAGCCGGCGCCCGGGCGGGATTGATTGCCGCCGATGATATTACTATAGATTATTATCGCGATCGTCCCTTAGCACCTAAAGGTGAACATTGGTTTATGGCGGTGAGAGCCTGGGAAAAATTGCATTCTGACGCTGATGCGGTCTTTGATAAAACAGTTGAACTGGATGCCTCTGAAATCAAGCCGCAGGTGACCTGGGGCACTTCGCCGGAACAAGTGGTGGCTGTTGATGAGGCTGTGCCTGATCCAGTTTTGGAAGCCGATGAAGTGAAACGGCAGGGTATGACTCGTGCATTGGAATATATGGGGTTAAAAGGGGGGCAAAAGGTTATTGATATTCACTTGGACAAGGTTTTTATTGGTTCCTGTACTAATTCCAGGATTGAAGACCTGAGGCAGGCTGCGAAAGTGGCGCAAGGAAAAAAAGTGGCCAAAAATATCAAGCTGGCTATGGTTGTGCCTGGCTCGGGTTTGGTAAAGCAACAGGCTGAACAGGAAGGTCTGGATAAGATTTTTATTGAAGCCGGTTTTGAATGGCGCGACCCGGGGTGTTCTATGTGTCTGGCGATGAATGCTGACCGCTTGGCCTCTGGTGAACGCTGTGCTTCAACATCCAACCGTAATTTTGAAGGGCGCCAGGGGTATGGTGGGCGAACTCATTTGGTGAGTCCTGAGATGGCGGCTGCGGCGGCAATTGCCGGTCATTTTGTCAATATTGCGGAACTGGAAGGAGTGACTCAATGAAGGCTTTTACAAAACTGACAGCATTGGTGATGCCTCTGGACAGAGCAAATGTGGATACCGATGCGATTATTCCCAAACAATTTCTAAAATCAATCCGTCGGGCGGGTTTTGGTCCTTATTTATTTGATGAATGGCGCTATATGGATCGTGGTGAACCGGAAATGGATTGTTCCAACAGACCGTTGAATACTGATTTTGTGTTGAATCAGCCGCAATTTAAAGGGGCTGAAATTCTGTTAACCCGGGAAAACTTTGGTTGCGGATCATCCCGGGAACATGCCCCCTGGGCTTTGGAAGATTATGGCTTCAGAGTCATTATCGCACCGAGTTTTGCTGATATTTTCTATAACAACTGTTTTAAAAATGGTATTTTGCCTATTGAGTTGAGTGCTGATGTGGTCGATAGTCTGTTTAGTGAAATGCAGGAGGGCTATCGGTTGACAGTTGATCTGGACGCTCAGAGTATAACGACGCCGAGTGGACGGATAATTAAGTTTGCTGTTGATGGAGCCCGAAAATTTAGATTATTAAATGGTCTGGATGATATTGCCTTGACTTTACAACAAGCTGACAAAATTAGAGTCTACGAAGTTGAACGAGCAAAAAGAGCGCCGTGGCTGTTTACGGATTAATGTATCAGGTACACTTAGTGATTATTCATGAAATAACGTCACCATTTGTAGAGGCGAATTTATTCGCACACTGTGGATAAATTCACACCTACAAAATAGATTGTCTAAGTTATTTCGAGCATGTTTCTAATGATGTTGCCCTCATTATCTGTTTGATTCTACATGAAAAATGAACCGATAATTGGTTGTATTTATTACTGTCCAAGCTGACAAGCAGCGTAATTTCATGCGTGCGCCAATTGATTTTATAGGAGGCTGTCGCAATAGAATCATCCATAACCCGATAAGTCTCCTGGGTTAAATATTAATGTCAAGAGTAAAGGTTGTTTTTAATGGCAAGAAAAATTGAGAGTTTAGTGAGGCAAGGAGTTAAGTCCTCTTTTTGGGCAGAAACAGTGAATTGTACTTTGAAAAGTGGAGCATAGAATGTCTAAAACATATGATGTGGCTGTAGTCGGAGCGACCGGAGCTGTTGGCGAGACTATGTTGAGCATTTTGGAAGAACGTCACTTTCCAGTAGGTGATGTCTATGCTTTGGCCAGTGAACGATCTGTCGGCAAGCGTATCCCGTTTAAAGATGGCTCAGTGATTGTGGAAGATTTGTCGGAATTTGACTTTTCCAAAGTGCAGATTGGGCTGTTTTCTGCCGGTGGTGCTATTTCTGCCGAATATGCCCCAAAAGCGGCGGCGGCCGGTTGTGTTGTTATTGATAATACCTCGCATTTTCGCTATGACGATGATATTCCTCTGGTAGTCCCGGAAGTGAATGCCGATAAGGTAGCTGATTATAAAAATCGTGGCATTATCGCTAATCCCAATTGTTCAACTATTCAGATGTTAGTGGCATTGAAGCCGATTTATGATGCGGTTGGAATAGCCAGAATCAATGTGTGTACTTATCAGGCCGTTTCCGGTACCGGCAAGCCGGGAATTGAGGAGGTTGTCACACAGACCGCGGCATTGTTGAACGGGAAGCCGATCAAGTCAGAAGTTTATCCCAAACAGATTGCTTTCAATGCGTTACCACAGATTGATGTGTTTATGGAAAACGGTTATACCAAGGAAGAAATGAAAATGGTCTGGGAAACCCGAAAAATATTTGCGGATGATTTCATACAAGTGAACCCGACAGCGGTGCGTGTACCTGTTTTTTATGGCCATTCTGAAGCTGTACATATTGAAACAAAGCAAAAGATCAGCGTAGAACAAGTACGTGAATTGCTGCAAAAAGCCCCGGGGATAACTGTTCTTGATGAGCGTGAAAATGGAGGCTATCCAACGGCTGTCACCGAGTCGTCAGGCCAGGATGATGTTTTCGTCGGGCGTATCAGAGAGGATATTTCTCATTCTCAAGGGATTGATTTATGGGTGGTTGGTGATAACGTTCGCAAAGGGGCGGCATTAAATAGCGTACAAATTGCCGAAGAGCTGGTAAAAAAATACATCTAGTCTAAGCTTACCCAGTATATTTGATTATTCTCGGTAGATTACTGTGTTAGATATATTTGTTAGGAGAGCAAAGTGCGCAATATAACTAAAACTTTAGCGGTTGTATCACTATTGGTTCCAGCCAGTGCACAGCCCTTGGGAATTGGCGATATTAAATTGCATTCAGCCCTTAATCAAAAGCTCAATGCCGAGATTAATCTTATAGTTTCAGCAGATGAAAGCGCATCTGATATTCAGGTCAGACTGGCTTCACCCGAGAAGTTTGACGAAGCAGGAGTGCCGTGGAGTTATTTTTTATCCCAAATCAAATTTAATACAGTTGTTCAACCAAATGGTTCTGTTCTTGTCAAGTTGAGTTCAAAGGACGCGTTACGCGAACCGTTTTTGGATTTTTTGTTGGAGGTGAGCTGGGATAAAGGCAATCTGTATCGTGAGTTTACTGTGTTGATTGATCCACCCGCGGCTTATAATCAGCCTGTTGTTCCTGTTACTGACAAGCCAGAAATAACGAAACAGCTAATTGCAAACAATAAAAGCGAGACTACAGCGGCGCCAGTAGCGACAGCAAGTAAAACGGTCATCAGTACTTATGGCCCGGTTAAAAGAACAGATACCCTATGGAAAATTGCAGAAAAAGTTATGCCTTCTGACGATATTTCCATTGAGCAAATGATGATAGCGCTTTATAAAGCCAATCCTCAGGCATTTTATAAAGATAATGTTAATGCTCTGATGTTTGGTCAAACGCTTAATGTACCCGACAATAACGCAATTTTAAAACTTACAAAAAAGCAGGCTGCGAAATTATTCAAGCAACAGGCTGATCTTTGGAAGGCAAAAGTTAAACAAGCCGATAGAGAAAAAACACTTGTGACTGATAAGGATAAGCGCCTTGGTGACAGTCAATTGGAACTGGTGGCACCTGTTGATGCCACAGTTGGAGATGGTGTGGTTGTTAGTTCAGAGCTGGAACAGAGTGTACAAACGACAGTCGCTAAAGAACATGGCAAAACGGCTGATCAGAGTATTGCAGCTTCTGAAATAGAGAAAAAAGCGACAGAACAAGCTGCCCTTAATGGAGACTTGCAGGCGCGTTTGCAAAAACTGGAACAGCAAGTATTAATGATGCAGAAATTGCTGCTACTAAAGGATGAACAGCTTGCAGCCTTACAAAATAAAAGCAAAATTGCTAAAGATGATAAATCCGTATCAGCCGTGAAAACTGCTGAATCCTTGCAATCCGATGTTGAAACTTCAAAACCGATACAGAAAACTGAGGCTGAACCTGAAATTGTCAAGCCAGAGATAAAGCCACAACCACAAACGCTTCCTGAGCCAAAAGCGGAAGAAGGTTCTTTTGCTCAAACCTATTATATAGTGGTAGGAGGATTAGGTATTGCATTGCTTGGGGCGTTAGGATGGTTATGGTGGCGTAAACGTAAAGTTGAGGGACAAACGGATACGGAAAGTATGTTTGCCTCCTCAAGCGAAATCAAAATGCCTGATTCAGAAATAGATATTCCCGTCAGTGGAATGGAAGATACTTCTGCTTATGATGTTGGGACTGTAGGTGAAAGTTCGTTTTTAAGTGAATTTACACCCAGTGATTTTGATGCATTTGATACAGACCAAAATGAAGTTGACCCCATTTCAGAAGCGGATGTTTATTTGGCTTATGGGCGTTATCAGCAGGCGGAAGAGCTTATTCGCCAGGCAATTGAGGATCAGCCGGAAAGGAATGAATGCAAGCTGAAGCTACTTGAAATTTTTTATGCGAATGAAAATAAAGAGGCTTTTGAAAGTTATACTCATGAATTAGTACAGGCAGGAATGCATAACGATCAATCTTTTTGGGCCAAAGTACAGGAAATGGCTAAGGAGATTATTCCAGATGCAGTGATTTTGCTTGGGATGGAAGCAGAAGAAACTTCTGTTAGGTCAGAAAAGGCAGATTTAATAGAGTCGGAGCAACAACCTAAATCGGAAAACCGTTCAGGTGATGACGGCGAATTGGATAAAGTCGATCAAAATCAGCTAAGTACTGAGTCCACAAATCTGGAGATTGGCGCCAGTGATGATAATCTGGATTTTGATTTAAATGATTTTTCAGATGTTGGGACTACTACGGATGAAGGTGATCCTTCCATTGAGGATATAGACACTATTGATTTTGATTTAGACTCATTTTCTAAACCTGAATCTGAGACCTCATCGGCTCATGACGAAGAGATTGAATCATTTGATTTTGATTTTGGCGATAAAGCTGCGGATAAGGAAATAGAGGTTGATGCAACAGCATTACATGCGGATATTGAGGATAACCTGGAACAGATTGACTTTCCTGAGATAAATGAAATTGCTGAGATTGAAAATAAAACAATAGAAGATAATATTCTGGAAGACAAGGAAGATGATTTTAATTTTGACTTCGATTTTGAGGATACATCACTGGCAGCAGAAGAAAATACTTCCGGAGACTCATCCGGGGTAGCTGACTTAACCGATATGGATGAATTTGAGACTAAAATTGATCTGGCAAAAGCTTATATTGATATGGGGGATATTGAAGCGGCAAAAACCATTGCCGAAGAAGTCCTGGAAAAAGGAAATGATCAACAGAAACAGACAGCCCAGGCTCTGTTGAATGATTTGAAATGAATTGCTCAGGAGAAGGGCTGATCTGTCAGGATTGGACATGAAATAATTTCAGCATTTGGTAAGTGTAAATTTATTCGCATAGCACAAATAAATCCATACCTACAAAACAGGTAACTATTCAGCGTATTCAAATAAACAGTAAGTCTTTAAATCGGTTCTTGCGGAAGACGTGTCGGTGAGATGGATGCCTCATCCAAGTCTACATGGAATATATGCGCTGAACAGTGACCGAAATAGTTTGTTTAACCTGCTTCATGCATATTTCTGAGCTACAAATCGGATGGAATTGAAGGTCGCCGTTTACAGGTTTTGTAAGATTAACTCTTTGAAACTAAGAAAATGCTCAATCTGTAGTTTCAGATCCTGGAAGCTAAGCGAAGAAGAGCTGGCGTTATTGTTTAACAAATCAGATTCAAGCTGGTTTGCAGTTTGTTGTATGTCAATAAAACCACAAAAACTGACTGAGCCATGTAGTTTATGTGTAATTTCTCTTGCCAGGGTGGTTTCCCTGTGCGCCAATGCGTACCCCAGCATGTCAATTTGTTCGGGTAATTCCTTAAATAATTTATTGAATAATATTAATGCCAGGTCTTTGTTATGATCAGTTTTTTTTAACATCTGCTCAATGAATATAATGCTATTTTCAGAACTTTGTTTATAAGTATTTGAATGGTTCGAGTTGATTGAAAGCAATTTATTCAGCATATGATCCAATTGTTCAATTAATACAGGTCTCGTCAGGCAAGCATTAAATCCTGCTTCAATCAGTTTTTTACGCTGATGTTTTTGATTATAAGTTGTGATTGCAATGATGAAAATTTGTGCAGCGACAGCGTTGCGTTGTTTAATTTCAGCAACTAGGTTCAAGCTGTCCAAATAGGGGGGGGATAGGTCTAGCAGTATTAATTTGAATGTTTTTTGTTTTAATAAATACAATATTTGTTGATCGTCTTTGGCCAGTGTAATGTCATCAGAGTAATTTTCCAGTTGAGCTTTCAGGAGTAAACGATTTATTTCACTGTCATCGACAATAGCAATTGGAAAATCAGGTTGAAATAAATTGATGGAGTCTGTTTGTTGAACGGATTCGGCGGTAGAAGCGATATCTTCATTCATGGGGCGGCAATCATGTCAAAATCATTCGAGAAGCTGAGGGTAAAATAGAGTTGATAATTTTAGAACTTTCTAATATTCTATTGATTCCTGTTGGTAATAGACCTATCGCTATTTAAAATTCGGAATATAAAGTGGTCAAAGAATGTTGCAAGCGTAAAACAACAGTATTTTTTTAGCAGCTTGCCTGTCTTTACTACGAATATTCATGTCTGATAGCTATAGAGACATTATAAAAAACTTTTCAGTATTTTTCTGGCTAAGCCGTTGTTAATTTCTAATGTATTCACAATAGGTTTTAATGCCGGTCAGGATAAAACATACTGAAGCAACTGAATAATAATTAATGAGGAGAGTGTTATGGCTAGAATTGTTGTCCTGGGTGCTGGTATTGGCGGAGTGCCGATGGCTTATGAAATGAAGGAATTAGTCAATGAAGATCATCAGGTAATTGTGATTTCTGATTCACCGACCTTTCATTTTGTTCCGTCAAACCCTTGGGTGCCGCCAAAGTGGCGCAAGCCAGAGGCGTTAAAAGTTGAGTTGGCGCCAGTAATGCAGAAAAAAGGGATTGAATTTGTCCAAAAAGCTGCAGTTAAAGTGGATCCTGAAAACAATAAAGTTCATCTGATTGACAAGACTGTCGTTGATTACGATTATCTGATTATTGCCACGGGTCCACGTTTGGCATTTGATGAGGTTCCGGGGTTGGGGCCTGAAGGATATACCTCTTCCGTATGTCATGTTGATCATGCAGCAATTGCCGCACAGGATTGGGAGAAATTTATGGAAAATCCAGGCCCCATTGTTATTGGCGCTGTTCAGGGGGCATCCTGTTTTGGACCGGCTTATGAATACCTGATGATTTTGGAGACAGAATTACGGAAAAGAAAAATTCGTGATCAAGTGCCGATGACGTTTGTCACTTCAGAACCTTATATTGGACATTTGGGGCTGGGGGGGGTTGGTGATACTAAAGGATTATTGGAAAGTGCATTGCGAGAGAAAACTATCAAATGGATTACTAATGCAAAAGTGGATCGTATTGAAGAAGGAATGATGTATGTTACTGAAGTGGATGAAAATGGAAAGGAGAAAAACAAACACCAATTAGCATTCAAACATTCCATGATGTTACCGGCATTTACCGGTGTTGATGCTGTCCGTAATGTGGATGTGGACGGACTGATTAATCCCCGTGGTTTTGTTATTGTTGATGAACATCAACGTAACCCGACATTTAAAAATATCTACTCAGTGGGAGTTTGTGTGGCATTGCCGCCGGTAGAAAAAACTCCATTACCTGTCGGAACGCCAAAAACCGGATATATGATTGAATCCATGGTAACCGCAACAGCTCATAATATTAGAGATGAACTGGCTGGAAAAGAGCCGACAGATATACCTAGTCTGAGTGCCTTGTGTCTGGCTGATTTAGGTGACACCGGGGTCGCTTTTTTGGCTGTTCCGCAAATTCCACCCAGAAATACCACCTGGTCCAGCCACGGTAAGTGGGTGCATTTAGCGAAAATAGGTTTTGAAAAATATTTTATGCGCAAAGTCAGAAAAGGTATCAGTGAGCCGTTTTACGAAAAAATGATGCTTAAATTTATGGGTATAGTTCGTTTAAAATAGGAGCAAGCTATGACAATTGATCGTTTAGTGTTGGCTATTGCCGGAACATTTATATTGCTGAGCATAAGTTTGGCGGTATGGCATTCTCTGAACTGGTTATGGTTTACGGCTTTTGTGGGCGCTAATTTATTGCAATCAGCATTGACCGGTTTTTGTCCTTTGGCAATAATGCTAAAAAAAATAGGCATAAAGTCAGGCACAGCTTTCTGACTGTTCTGACGGTTAAGTTTAATTTTATTGGGAGGGGGATTTCAGACAATAGACATTCATTATTTATGAAAAACCGGCAGATCAAGGATGGCAAAGGCATACATCGCGGGCTCACATTCGTGTCGTTTCTATCGGTTGATTTGATGGAGGGCGGTGTCGCTGAAATATATTTATTGCACTGTTTAAGATCGGTAGTGGGATCTGTCGAAAGGCGCTGTGAACTTATAAACCACATGGATGTGGTGAATGCAGAGATTTCTGCCCAGGTGTGCTTGAGAGGTAAGACCAACATCTTGCGAAGCCAGTTATGCCAGAACGGTCGTTCAGGACAAAAATACTCGCTAAACATACCGCTGTCAATCTTCGCGGTCTGATTTTCATTGCGTATGGCAATAAGGAAAAAACGATCTCTTTACACAAGTTATTTTGCACATACTTTCTAATTTTAATCTAAGATGTAAGAAACAAGATTTTTAGTGTAAATATGATGCGCTTTGAATTGAGTGGTAATTTTTTGTCTGGATATTAAGTTATCGGGTGTAAAAATTGATTTATTCGGCGGTTTGTAACAGGAAATTACAGTTAGTGTTTACAATAGTTGGTATGTCAGTGCTTATACCCAGTTTATCTGTTGGGCAGGATGTTAGCTATATTGAGATAATGAATTTTAAAATTCCATTTTCGGATGGACTTCAGGAGGAAAGTTGCTGAATATGAGTGTAAATAAAACAAAATCACATTTTGTTGCTGTTGCATCTATCGCCGCTGAATTAAGCGCTGTTATGGAAGTTGCTAAAGAAATTTCTTTAGCGGCAGCCAACGCAAAGGCCATCGCATTTAGAGCCGGGGAAAAGGCCAAAGGCTTTCAACCTATTACTGATTTTATTAACGAACTGGCAAAAGAAACGATTAAGCTGGTTAATGAAATTAATGAACATGCTTTCCAGTTGTATCAAATTACAGTCAATGAATACAGAATGACCGGGGCATGCAAAAAATTTGAGGAAATATCTGTTGTCTCCAGAAAGGCATCTTATGGCGCCTCCTTGGATGTGCCGTTAAATCAGGCGCGTACAAAAATGCATGAGTGCCGGAAAAGTTTTAATCTCCATGTTATCCAGCTACAGGAGCAACTTGGCGAGGTAATGCATCCTGCCAGAGCTGCGCGTGTTATTGCAGCAAATTCCCGTATAGAAGCATCCCAGGCGGGGGAATATTTGCAAAGTCTTCAAGCGGTTGCCGAGAGTGTTGATCACGCTGCACAAATTATTCATGAGAAGGTGCAAAAATGTAGAAGCGCTTTGAGTGTAATAGATTTGACTGATTAGCGTCTTAAGCTAGTATTACTCTGTATTGATACTGATGAGCATAATTTTTAAAAAGAGAGGCTGAGCATTTAATGAAAATGACTAAAATTTACGAAGGATCGTATCAGTGGATTATGTATGGACGTGATGTCAATAAGCCTGATAAGATAATTGATACTAATCAATATGTTGTGAGAACATCCAAACGATGTTTGTTGATTGATCCCGGTGGTATCGAGTTATTTGCTCCCATGTTAGCGGCAGTGTTGCATCATGCCCCTGTTGAAGAAATAACGGATTTATTTGCGACTCATCAGGATCCGGATATTATTTCATCGTTAGGGTTATGGGACCAGGCTTTACCTGACGCCAAGCTGCATGCTTCCGGTTTGTGGGAAGGGTTTCTAAGGCATTTTGGCTGTGATACCATAGAATATGTTGCGATTCCAGATAATGGTGGCAGCATTCAACTGGACAGTGTTGAATTACAAATTATTCCTGCGCATTACATGCACGCCTCTGCGAACTTTAATATATATGATCCTGAAGCAAAAATATTGATGTCAGGCGATGTTGGGGCGGCTTTGGAAGCACCTGGGGCACCGATGTTCGTAGAAAATTTTGATGCGCATATTGAAAAAATGCGTTATTTTCATCAACGATGGATGCCTTCAAATCAAGCAAAAAGAGTCTGGATAAACAGAGTGAGAGAACTTGATGTGGATATCCTTGCTCCACAGCATGGACGAATGTTTAAAGGAGATGATGTTAAGCGTTTTCTTGACTGGTTTGAAGCATTGCAAGTGGGCGTTGCCGTTTAATCAAGATTAAAAAAAACTTGTCAAAACAAAAATAATCCTTATAATAGCAGATCTTTGTTGGGTCGTTAGCTCAGCCGGTAGAGCACCGCACTTTTAATGCGATGGTCGAGCGTTCGAATCGCTCACGACCCACCATTCAAACATATGATTTATATAATCAATCAGGAAGATCGCCAGTTTAAAGACTGGCTTTTTTCAAAATCAATGGCTTGCAGTCATAGGTTTTGATTGCACATCCTTGTGCCACAGGAATAGCGAATAAATCAGCGATTCCTTAGGTCGGCAATGGTTGAAAAATGATGGGCAATTGATGCTGTTGGGCTAGTGTTATTTAACATCAAAATTATACTGCTAATATTCCATTGTAAGTTATAATTTTAACCCTTTTTAAACCCGATTGTTCTGCTAGTCTTAGGTATTCAGTTTTTTAGTTTGGTCTCGCATTTTTAGACACACGTATATTTTTTAGGTTATTTGTGTTGTGTGTCCGGTTTGGTGTAGTCACTTCACAACTACAATTCAGCTGTTTCAGGAAAAATTCTGTTGCTTAAAATACTCAGCATTAACGGGTCTGCCATAAAAATACCCTTGCACGTCGTCACAGGATTCCTGGCTTAAAAAATCTGCCTGTTCTTTTTTTTCGACTCCTTCAGCAATGACGGATAAGCCTAGAGCCTGACCCATGTTGATAATAGCCCGAACAATAGCCACATCATTATTATGATGTGGTAGTTCATGAACAAATGACTGGTCAATTTTCAGTCGATCAACATGAAATCGTTTTAAATAGGCTAAAGAAGAATATCCGGTTCCAAAATCATCTATTGCTAAAGCCACGCCAATTTTTTTAAATGCATCCAGCGTTTCTGCAACCATTTCCATGGAGCCGATTAGAGCGCTTTCGGTAATTTCGATTTCAAGACGATTGGCTGGTAATCCCGTTTCATCAAGAATATTCTGTACTGTACGTACAATATCCGGTTGTTTAAATTGAATTGCTGAGAGGTTAACCGATATTCGTCCTTTAAAATGGCCTGATTTTATCCAAATTAATGTTTGAATACAGGCTTTTCTTAAAACCACATTGCCTATTTCTAAAATCAAGCCAATTTCTTCGGTCAGCCAAATAAACTCGGCTGGCGAAATCCAGCCTTTTTGGGGATGTTGCCAGCGAACCAATGCTTCAGCACCAGATAAACTTTTGGTTTTAAGGTTGAATTGAGGTTGGTAAAACACTGCAAATTCATCATTTTTCAAGGCCAGACGTAGTTCGGTTTCCAGTGAGAATCTTGAATGAGCCGCCATTGTTTGTTCAGGCGAATAAAAACAATAGGTATTTTTGCCCGTTGACTTGGCTTCATACATGGCCGAGTCAGCATGTTTGAGCAAGTCATCGCTGTTGTTTGTATCACTGGGATAGAAGCTAATGCCGAGACTGATAGTCAAATAGATTTTTTTGTTTCCGATATAAAAGGGATCATTAAAAGTAGACTGAATCTGTTTCACCAGTTTTTTGATAAACTTTTTATCTTCAAATTCTTCGATGAGTACAACAAACTCATCACCACCCAGCCGAGCAAAAGTATCACAGGAGCGGATGATTTTACTTAACCTTCCTGCAATCTGCCGCAAAATTTGATCACCCGCAGCATGGCCTTCGGAATCATTGATATTCCTGAAACGATCCAGATCCAGGAGCACCAGAGCGATTTTTTTATGTTTGTTTTGAGCCTGAGTCAAGGCATGTTTTAATCGATCCTTAAATAAAAAACGATTGGGGAGGTTTGTCACTGAATCATAATG
Source organism: uncultured Methylomarinum sp. (assembly GCA_964397365.1). Lineage (GTDB taxonomy): Bacteria > Pseudomonadota > Gammaproteobacteria > Methylococcales > Methylomonadaceae > Methylomarinum. The sequence goes on from CAYNIU010000001.1 coordinate 39,031, forward strand.
AGCCAGCTTTTCAAATGCCTCTACCCGTTCGGCCACTTTCAGTTCCAGAAGATCACGATCACTTGCAAGGTTTTTGTTTTTTTCCTTCAGTAAAATATTTTGCCTTTTGATGACAGCTTTTTGTTGCTCCAGTTGAAGGTTGAGTTCGGCAAGTTGTTTCTTGCTGTTGTTCATGTCGTATATCGTTTCCACCAGAAGATCGGCCTTGACCTGGTGCAAATAAGCCAGACAGCGCATTCGTAAAGTATTTTCTGTCAGTTGCCGGTTGATTTGCTGTACATCAGAAACTTGTCGTATTCCAGCTTGAACGATATTTTCCGTCATAACTCCAGTCCATCAATCAAATCAATGCCACAGGGAAGTTGCTTAAGGTGTTCTATGGCTTTGCTGATATTTCCGTCTTCCAGAATTGAGCCATGCTGTGGTAAAACACGATCCAGTTCCAGTTTTTCAAATTGTTTCATGCAATGCCTCAGGATTCGGTTGCTGGGCATATATTCCTGATGGAACAAATCCATTGGCGTTAGAAAATCTCCCTTGGCAAACAAAGACCAGTCTTTGGAAATTGCTGCAAAAATATCGCTACTGAACAGACTTCGGGTTTGTGTGTCATAAGTGGCGATAGCGCCGGGAGAATGCAAGTAAGGCGTATGGATAAATTGAAGCTCTCGTCCTGATTTTAGAATCAGTTTATTATCATGTTCGTCTGTTCTATAAAATTCAGATCTTAATCCAATGTGCTGAATTAGGCGGGTCGTATTGGAATGCGCCACAATTTTCAGATCATGCCGGTTGATGACATCCTCCACTACCGCCAGATTGCCGCAGACATCAGGATCCTGATGTTGGGCGATGACATAGGAGATATTTTCCGGATTGACCAAATCCATGACCTTGCGCATAATGGAAGGAAAATCTGGGATCGAACCTGGGTCAATGAAAACAATATCTTCATCATCAATCAACAGATAAGGATTGCAATGAAGGCTTTGTTCTTGATCATAATAGCCGACCCAGTAAATATCCCTCGTCGCGGCGACAGGATTGTCATAATCAATATTGACCACTTTCTTCCAGACTCCTTTGCAAGTTCATTCAGTTGTACTTTGTTCAGCAGCAAATTTCCCTAAGATATTTAGGTTTTTGCAGAATATAGCATATTTATAAGTATCGTGAAGATTGAAGTGACTAACTAAATCCGGTATATCTTTAAAATAACCTAAAGATGAGATTGAAGGATAATAAAGCTTGGCTGGAGTGTGGAGGGAGTAGAGCCGTTTTAATGTGCCAAAAATCTAACTACTCAACCTAATTAATTAGACGAAAGGTCTTCAATATCAGTTGCTTGTAGAAGCTGTATAGGTGAAATGGGGGCCACATTCAAGTCTACATGGAGGTATTTACGGTATTTTATGAAGTAACTGACTGATATTAAATGTATATATGCTGAGGAGTTAGCCAAAAAAAATTTAGGGGGGAATTTATTATACAAGTTGCAATTGACTTTCAATCATAATTTGTGAAGCCACCGGCTTTTGGCCGGTGGTATGCTTACAAAATAATCCTGATATTTCTTTAAAATTCCAGTTCCAGTCCAGCATAAGCAAACATGGGCATTCCGGGTCGTGGGCCTTCAGGCTGACGTGAACTGACGTAGTTTTCATCAAGAAGGTTCTGTATGCCAGCAAATAATTTGATGCCATCCTTGATTCGGTAAAAGGCGGATGCATCCATAATAAAATAGCTGTCAGTTTTACCGAAACGGGCGTCGGGACTGCCTGTACCGTTAATCTGATCATTGACATTATTGGCGCTGGTGAATGTATCACTCACATAGCTTCCACTGACATAAGCGCCCCATTTTTCCGATTCAATGCCCGTTCCCATGCTGAATATCAACTCAGGTATATAGGGTACTTGATTACCAGCCTTGCCATAACTGAAGATGGATTCTGCATCAGTAGAGGTCGCGCTGTTCTCTTGGGTTGCGTTGGTGTATGTCGCGGTAAAATACCATGGGTTGCTGTAGATCCAGTTGTTGGCTGTGCCCGGGTCATATTGGGCGGAAAACTCCAGACCACTGCTGTTCACTCGGCCAAAGTTTTCTGTTTCACCAGTACCCGTTCCACCGATATTATCAATTACAATCAGATCGTTAAACTGGGTGTAAAACCCTACTGCGCTAATAGATAGCGCCTGTTCAAGGTTCGTATAACGCAGACCTAATTCGTAGGCATTGCTGGTTTCTTCTTTGATACCGGCCACCGCACTTTTGGGGCTTGGAGGAGAAAACCCACGGTTAATACTGCCGAAGCCTGTCCAGGAGTCATTGAACTGATAGATAACGCCTAGGCTGCCGGCCAGCATATCCAGGTTATTGACGCCAGACTTGTTGGGTTTGCTAAAATCTTCGTAAGTCTGATCCAGATTTTCATAGCGGATGCCAGGGGTAAATGACCACGCCCCGACCTTAATGGTATCTTGTAGGAATAATGCCAGAGCATCAGTTTTTTGCAGGCGGTTGCCGGCGCCGCCGGGAATGCCGGTTGTTTTGTTATCAATTGTGCCGTTGGCCTGTTGGCTGTAATCGTCATCCCACTGGAAACGGCGTACCCTGTCCATGTTAAAACGAATACCAGCGGTAATTTCATGCTGTACTGCATCGGTATCGAAACGGTAGTAAGCGACGCTGTCAATGCCTTTTGAGTTGTATTTTCGGTTATTGGCGCGTATACGCAAAGTACAGTCCAGGTCGCCTTTAAGGCAGGCCAGACCTTCTCCATTCTGTACACCAGCTAGAGCAGGAGACAGTTTAATTGTATTGCCATTAACATTGCGTAGATCCTTGAGTTTGTACCAGTTACGCGAAAAGTTGTTATTGTACAAGGTTGTGGTAATATCCAGATTGTCAGTAGGTGAAATCGTATAACGCAAATAGCCGCGTTTTTGATTGCTGCGGATATTATCAAAGCGGGTGGCCGCATAACGACGAAAAGGATCAGCTGCAAAATCGGCTTCGCTCAAACCCAGGTAGGTTTCATTGGCATCCAGGTCGGAGCTGCCATACTTGAACTCAAAGTGCTGGTAAATAGAGGTATTGGGTTCCCAGGAAAGTTTGATCATAGGGTCGAACTTGGTGAAACCGGTATTATTGCCATTCTGGAAATCAGGTGTTTCATCAATGGATTTATACCCCTTGTTTTGACGGAAATATCCTTCCAGCAGAATGCCGATTTTCCCCATGCTAGTGGTAAATGTATTTCCGGCATAAGCGTGTGTACGCAGATCATCAAAGCTACCATAAGATGACTTCAGATAGGCGGTTTTTTGAAGAGGAATTGGGGTGGATAAATAATTGATGACCCCTCCCGTCGTTTGTGGGCCATATTTAACCTGACTGGAACCTTTGAGAACCTCTATAGCGCTCATACGGCCAATAGTCGGTGAGTAATACGCCGCAGGAGCTGAATAGGGCGCCGGTGCAGTCAGTACGCCATCTTCCATGACTGTAATTTTGGCGCTACGGGTGGTATCTACACCACGAAGGCTGATATTGGGGAACAGCCCAAAGCCATCTTCTTGGCGCACATATACTCCAGGCACCTTGCGAAGCGCTTGACTTATATCATCGTAATTTTGCTGACGAATATCTTCTTTCGTCACGATGTGTGCTGATCCAGGTAATTCTTCAATATTGGACGGATCACCGATCACCATAAACTTTTCCAATACGTTGATAGTCGATTTCTTTTCGGAGTTATCGTCAGCAGCATCTGCTGATAATGTCATACCCATAGATAAGGCAGCGAAGATGCTGTGAAATAAATTAGGCGGTATTTTCACTTTCATAACCTCATTGTTCAGTTTCCAAATAGACGGTAAAGCCATCCCGGAACAGTTTTGTCGTGGTAAAGGGGGGGCTTAATATGGCTGGCTACTGTCCACATCACTGTGATGAGGTCGATTGGCTGGCTTTGAGGGGTCATTATGCATACATTGTCATTATTTGTAAATGAGAATCTATGCTTTTCGTATTTACAAATATTTAAGAGTTGTTATTATTTGGTTATGGTTTTAAGCAATGACTATTAAAAAATACAATGCTATGAAAAAACAAACACAAGCTCCTCCGGCAACAGTTTTAGGGAAACAGTTATTTTCAGGTGAAATAACGGAAAACAGGTTTGACAGTCAGGCACTTTTTGCCGGTCATCGTGAGGTTTTGATTGAACATGCAGGACATGTATACCGGTTACGAATTACCCGGCAGGACAAGTTGATTCTAACTAAATAAATTAAAAGGGATGGATTACAGGATAAAAGCCGCTTTTGACAATAGTTGTGGGGGTAAAGCTGTGAATAGATCACTTTACAAACTGGTGTCAGCCCCTCAAAAAAGGTAGGAGCAGGCTATGGATTGATCAGGCTTGTGCAACAAGGATGTGCCACCAAAATCTATGACTGCAAGCCATTGATTTTGTGAGCAAAGCGGAAATTGCATTTCCGCTTTGTGGGTGCTGACAAATCAGGGATGATTTGTTCAGCGCTTCCCTAGCGCTACAGGGAGGTATTGACGCGTCCTGATCAATCCATAGCCTGCACCCGCTCAATAAATACCGGATGAGTGGATACGAATAATGATAAAGTCATTGTTGGAAGTCAAGGATTCATTATAATTTCCAGATACTTGCAAGACTGGTGAAGTCATCAGTCCAGGACTGAATGGATGAATGCAATTGCAATATTTGCCAGTTCTGGTTTTTACCGGTCAGTAACGGTTGTAAAGAGTGAATGTTACGAGCCAGTACCACCCAGTCTGATTTATGGACTAATGGGAGTTTATTTTGGGGTCGAAATTCCTGTATTACTGCTGATAATCCCAGTTTTTCGGCATGATCAGAGAGAACCTGTTTTAATTCCAGATAGTGGTTGGAAATATGGAAAACGACCAGGCCATTGTCATTTAGACGGGAGAAATAAAGTTCTACGGCTTCTTTGGTCAATAAATGCGTCGGGATGGAATCGGAGGTGAACGCATCAATGATCAGTAAATCAAAATGTAACGCATTTTGTTTTTCCAGTGATAATCTGGCATCTCCTACATGAATGTCATAGCGGTTGACACAATTTTTCAGATAACTGAAAAGTTTTGTATTAGTGGCAATATTGACGACAGCGGGATTGAGTTCATAAAACTGCCAGTTCTGAGCGTTTTTGGCATAGGCTCCCAGTCCACCACTTCCTAAACCAACAATACCGATTTGCCATTGTTCATTCCGATGATGATAAGCTTGAAAAAGCTGACCAATAGGCCCTTGTATGCCATAGTAGCTCAAGGGTGTACAAGCTCTGTTATTATCCATCAGTTGTGAACCATGCTCGGTGGAACCACTATAAAGTGTATGCAGTATTTCATTTTGTGTTCCTGAGTCAGTTTGAATGTTTTCAGTAACCGATAGAACGCCGTAAAAATTTCGCGTTTGCAGTAATGGTTGGTTTTCGTGTTTTTGCAGAGGTGATGTACAGGACGCTATGACGCTGCTATACAGTGCAAGATAAATGATATTTTTGTGAAAAATGAAATAATTGGCGATTATGGCGGTGATAATCACTCCCAGAGCCAGGTTATTGGTCAGTTGCTGATAATTAAAATATACCAGCGCAGCGAAAAAAAGCAGGTAGGATAACAATACAATTATTGTTCTGTTTTCCTGTAAATGACCCCGTTTCTTTTTATTGTAGGGGTTAAGCAGTAATGCTGCGATGATCATCAGAGGATATTCATACAAGTCATTAAATATGAAGGGTACAACAAAGTTGTTAAATAGCCCTCCTAACATGCCGCCAAACGACATAATTAAATAATAATGGGTCAGATAATTTGCAGCCGGTCGTTTTAATGCCAGCTCGCCATGACAAATCATAATGGAAATAAAAAACACTAGCAGGTGTAATGCCAGTTCCAGAGTATAATCAGCAAGTTTTTCATTTGAAAAGAAATAGATCAAAAATGGAGTAATAATCCAGGGCTGAAAAATAACAATCCATTTATGCACCCTATTATTGTATTTTGAAAAAACAATAATGAATGAAATGAGGTATAAGGCCAATGGAATAATCCACAGCAAAGGAACCGAAGCAATATCGGTACTGATAAAGTTAGTGGTGCCAATTAGCAGGCTGGAGGGGATAAAAGATAAAATCAACCATTTGAGTTTTAAGGACAATGGCGGCTGCACTGTTAGTGCTGAATAATGATTTGATTGAATTTGGGGGGCTGTTTTGGTTTGTCTTGTCAATGACATGCAAAAAGCAATCAATGCACAGAGCATGACAAAACAGACGCTCCACAGTTGTTGCTGATCCGTTAATCCTATATTGGGTTCAAATATCAGCGGGTAACTCAACAAGGCCAGCAGGCTGCCAGTATTGCTGGCAATAGAGAGGAAATAAGGGTCGTGGCTGCTTCGATGACCTATGGTTGAGAACCACTTTTGCAGTAACGGCGAGGTCGTTGAAAGAATAAAAAAGGGTAATCCGATAGCCATCCATAACACCGAGAGTAGCCATATAGTCGGATCTGTTTCTGTCGGTGGGGTGTTGTTTTCAGCCACTCCGATGGGAATAAAAATCAGGCTAAGCAGAAACAATAGACTATGTACCCGGAATTGCTGGTAAATCTGTAAACGGTGACTTAGAAAATGGGCGTAGAGATAGCCCAGAAACAGAATACTCTGGTAAAAAACCATGCAGGTATTCCATACCGAAGCAGCGCCGCCGAGAGAGGGCAGAAGAACCTTGCCAAACATGGGCTGCAAAATAAACATTAGACAGGCGCTCATGAAGAGCGTTAACGAAAATAAGAGTACAGGAGCAAAATCATGTCGGCTTTCGCTCTTTTGAGCAATATCCATACGTTATTACCTATGCGCTGATTTACGAGTTAATAAGTCTTGAAATTTTTTAGGGTGTGACCGATAAAATTTAAATTTTCTCCATAAATAGTGGAAAAATCAACTAATAGAAAAAGTGAAATTGAGAAAAAATCTGGATGAAGGAGTTGGCCGTGTTAATTGACTTGATGGACTATTGATAACGACAGTATTCACGAGGTAAAGGCCTGGAGATGCGATCTTGATAAAGAACACGGAAATATCTGTTTTTTGGGTACTGATGTCATAATCAAAATGTTTTTCTAGCTATTCAGAGTATATGCATTTAATATCAGGCATTTACCTCAGAAGGTGCCGTGAATACCTCCCTGTAGCTCTGTGCAATATCCATGTTGCACAGGCCTGATCAATCTATAGCCTGCACCCACCTTTTTTGAGGGGGGCGAGTAACGTGGCGGAGACTGAAATTGCAAGAAAAAATGCCAAGTCTATGTCATCAAGATATATGGCTGCAACCCATTGATTTTATAAGAAAATTTGGGGTTGCATTTCCGCTTTGTGGGCGCTGAACAAATTAGGGAGGATTTGTTCAGCGCTTCCCTATTAATCTTCCCAGCGTAGAGGTTGGTAGGGCATTAGATGTATTCCCTCAGCGAGTAATGAAATACCGATTTTTTCATTGATTCCAAGCCGGTTACGTCGTGCTACATGAACTGGGACGTTGACAGTAAGGTTTATTTTTGATTTCTGTTCAATTTGAATTAACAAGTTGGCTAAACCATTAATCTCAAAATATTCAATGATGTGGCCCGATAACGGATTTTCCCGCTCACCCTTAGATGGACGGTCACGGCGATGCAATAAAATATCGGATGATTGGATCATCCAGCAAACCCGTTGTTTATTCTGAAACTGTGGTTGATAAGCGGCTTCCAGTTCCCGGCCTCGCCACAGTAAACGAGTGGTTCGCTGACTGCTGTCGTGACCCTGAACCTGAGCGCTAAACAGATTTTGTTGATTCATCAGCCGGGCAATAGTGGCGCTGTCAGGATGCGCTGCAACAAATTCCGGTGTTCCGGATTGTAAAATTTCGCCTTTGTACAACAGCGCCATCCGGTCAGCCAGTAAAGCGGCTTCTTCCAGATCGTGGGTAACCAAGATGATGGGTATGGACAGCGATTGCTTCAGCCCCATCAGTTCCCGATACAGTTTACGTCGGGTGACCTGATCGACGGCCGAGAACGGTTCATCCAGTAATAAAATCCTCGGTTGCCGCGCCAATGCCCGGGCCACGGCAACCCGTTGTTGCTGGCCGCCAGACAATGTTTTCGGGTAGCGTTTTTCCATGCCGTCAAGATGCACTCTTGTTAACAAGTCCAATGCCGCGGAGTGTCGCTGTGGTTTGGGAATATCATTTAATGCCTGCTGGATATTCTCTAAGACTGTCATGTGGGGGAACAGTGCATAATGCTGAAATACCAGGCCGACATGACGAAGATGGGGTGGCAAAAACAACTTCTGCGCACTATTTTGCCAGACCTTATCTTCACAGATAATATGTCCTCTTTGAACCTGATACAGTCCGGCGATAGCACGTAGAATCGTGGTTTTACCGCTACCGGAAGGGCCGACCAGCGCCAGTAGTTCGCCGCTATGGCAATGCAATTGCACCGCTAATGGAATGGGATGCTGCTGCTGCAGATTGATTTGAACGCTTGGTTTATCTAGCACGCCTGAACTGCTGGATTTAGCCAGCGGATTGCTTGGAGTTTTCATGGCGTGCCGATAACCAATAGGTAAAGGAAATGGTCATTATCGAAAACAGCAACAGACTGAACGACATGATGGAAGCCGCTTGTTCGTCAAATGCCTGTGTCCGGTCATAGATAGCAATGGAAATCGTTTGTGTTTCAGCCGGTATGTTACCGCCGATCATTAGTACGATGCCGAATTCACCCAGTGTATGCGCAAATGTCAGGATCATTGCCGAAACAATGCCGGGCCAGGCCAGCGGCAATTCAATTTTCCACAACACGCGACCGGGGTTCATGCCGCAACAGGCGGCCGCTTCACGAATTTCTCGCGGAATTGCGGCAAAAGCTCTTTGCATGGGCTGGATGGTGAAAGGAAGATTGAAAATAATGGAGGCCAGCACCAGTCCCTGAAAATTAAAAACCAGTGTGGCGCCAAAGGTTTGTTGCAGCCAAAGTCCCAGCCCTTGCATCGGGCTGAAGGCCACCAGCAGATAATAACCGAGTACGGTGGGTGGTAACACTAACGGTAATGCCAGCAAACTCTGGATAAGCGATTTGCCGAAAAAGTGCCGATAAGCCAGCCAGCGTCCCAATACGATTCCCACGGGCAACAGTAACAGTAATGTGACCAGGCTCAGTTTGATAGATAAGATTAATGCCGTCCAATCCATGGTATTTCTAAAAGCGGCTATAACCGTAACGGTTTAAAATTTGCTGTGCTTTATGCTGTTGCATATATCGGTAAAACAATTTTGCCGTGTCACCAGCCCGATTTAACAACACCATGGTTTGTGCCAGCGGTTGGTGAAATGCTTGCGGTATCAAAACAAAACGGATCTTATTTTTAAGTTGCGGAGCCAATGCCAGAAAATAGGAGACCAGACCGACTTGTGCGGCGCCGGAGGCCGCAAATTGAGTCGCTTGCGCAACGTTCTCACCCAGTACCAGATTAGACTGAATTGACGACCATAGTTGCCGATGCTGCAGAACTTCCCGTGCCGCTACACCATAGGGAGCCAGTTCCGGGTTGGCAATGGCGAAATGTTTCAGCCTCCCTGTTTGCAAGGATTGACGAATTCCCTGTAATTGCTCATCCAGCGTTAATGGTGACGCTACTGTCGTCAGTAAAACCAGTCTGCCTAAGGCATAAACGAATTTCTGGTCTTGCGCCAGTTTTTGTTGTTGCAGTTGCTCGACATACGCTGTATTGGCTGACAAAAACAATTCAAAAGGGGCGCCTTGTTGAATTTGCCGGGTCAGATTACCGGAAGAAGCAAAGCTTAAACGCACACTTTTACCGGTATCCTGCCGAAATGCGTCAGCAATATCCTGTAATGCAAGCTTGACGCTGGCGGCAGCGGCAATTATGGGTATTTCAGCAGCTTGTACGCTGGCGTAGTGTATTAGCAGCACAAATATAAGAAGTCGTTTAATAAAATACAACTTTATCTCCATCCGACTAAAATTAACCTGGAATCTAAATATGCAGACAGTTATTTTCGCCACGGCATAATAGGCACAGTCGATAAACTGTTGGCTGGGGCGCCATCAATTAATTTTCGACTGATAGCGACATAAATCAAGGTATTTCGCTGAGCATCAAATAACCGGATAACACGAGTTTCTTTAAAAAAAATCGAAGTATCTGCGGAAAAAGCAGTTTCCTGGTTGAGTAGTTTTTCTTTAATTACGATAGGGCCGACCTGACGACAGGCAATCGAAAATTGAGAAGGGTCTTCTGCTAAACCAAAAGTACCGGCAATCCCGCCTTTTTTAGCCTGACTGACGTGACAGCTGACACCTTGCACTTTGGGGTCATCAAATGCCTGTACACAAACCTTGTGATTAGCTCCGATGAGCTTCCAGGAGGTGGTAATGCAGCCAATTCTTTCGGCATTGACGGTGTTACATACAAAATAGAGTGGTAATAGATAAGCAAAAAAGTAGTTTTTCATTTGAATCAGGAGAACATTTTTGGAGATTTGATTGTATCAGCAATGTGCATAGCAGGTTTGGTAACCGTATCTGCTATGCATATGTTGTACACTTTATGTCTGCTACTTGTATTCAACACAACAGCAAGGTAATGAATTTGTAGAGTTTAATGTGTATGCTACAAATAGAATGACTGAAAGAGTAAATATTTTTTAATTTTACCCAGGATAAAAGTAATTATTGGACTAAACTTGCAGTAATGATAAATAATAAGCGGCGAATTCAGAATTCACTAACAAAGTAACAGAAATTTAGGAGAAAGTTGTGGCAAGTATTCTTGCAGTTGACGATTCAGCTTCAATGAGACAAATGGTCTCGTTCACATTAAAAGGCGCTGGCTATACGGTTGTTGAAGCCGTGGACGGCGTTGATGCGTTAAATAAAGCAAAATCGCAGACATTTGATTGCGTGGTGACTGATGTCAATATGCCGAATATGGACGGCATTACTTTAATTAAGGAATTGCGTGCGTTACCAAATTATAAATTTACGCCACTGTTAATGCTGACAACCGAATCAGGAATGGATAAAAAACAGCAAGGAAAGGCGGCCGGGGCGACAGGCTGGATTGTAAAACCGTTTAATCCGGATCAGTTGTTGAAAACTATCAAGAAAGTTCTTGGTTAACCACTAACCTTATTGTGTATGGCTAAACGCAGCAGGTAGAACTATGTCAATTGATATGGCCCAGTTTCATCAGGTATTTTTCGAAGAAAGTTTCGAAGGCCTGGATGCAATGGAGTCAGGGTTGCTGAATTTGGATATGGGCGATGTTGATGTCGAAGAAATTAATACTATATTCAGAGCCGCTCATTCGATAAAGGGAGGAAGTGGTACATTCGGCTTTACCTCAGTTTCGGATTTTACGCATGTGATGGAAACACTGCTTGATGAAATGCGGGATGGACGTCGGCAAATTACGCAATCCGCTATCAATGTTTTATTGGGATCAGTTGATTGTTTGCGGGAAATGTTGACGGCCATTCAGGAAAACAGTGATGTTGACGAGCAAAGTGTTGCCGAACAAAAAAAAATGCTGGAACAAGAGCTTGCGCAGGGGAATGGTGGTAGTGCCGGTACAGCAGTTGAACAGTCAGCATCAGCCCCGGTTGAAACAAACGATTCAGAAAATAGCGAACAGTTGGCAGAAGGGTGGACAATAGCCTTTAGTCCACACATGGGGATGCTGAAAACCGGTAATGATCCTGTCAGGATATTCAGGGAGCTGGCCGCTCTTGGCGATTTGTCGGTAACAGCTGATTTTCAGGGGGTTCCTGCGCTTGACCAACTTGAACCAGAAGATTGTTATTTATCCTGGAAGCTGGAAGTAACAGGAGATATTTCATCAACAGATATTGATGAAATATTTGATTGGGTGGAAGATGAGTGTGATTTTGCCTGTTATCCTTTGCATCCGACTTCAGCCGAATCAGAAGCGACCGTTACCGAAACGGTTGATACCCCGGAAGATGCTCTCAGTCATGCTAAAAAAACAACTGACAAACAGTCCGATAGCGTATCTGCTAAATCTCCTGATAGCCTTAAAAAAGAAAACAAAAAAACAACCACAGCGAAAGCCTCCGGTTCTACTGGGTCTATTCGTGTCGATACCGGGAAAATTGACACTCTGATTAATATGGTTGGTGAATTGGTTATCACTCAGTCCATGCTGAGTTTGGTGGGTGAACATTTCGAGATTAATAAGCTGGATCAACTTAAGAATGGATTATCGCAGCTGGAACGACATACCCGCGAATTACAGGAAAGCGTGATGAATATCCGCATGTTGCCGATCAGTTTTGTGTTTAGCCGGTTTCCCCGGCTGGTACATGATTTAAGCAACAAACTGGGAAAGAAAATTGAACTTAAACTGGTGGGTGAACAAACTGAAGTGGATAAAACTGTCGTTGAATTACTCAGTGATCCTTTGGTTCACTTGGTCAGAAACAGTCTTGATCATGGTATTGAAATGCCTGAAGAACGGCTTACCGCAGGAAAACCTGAAACAGGAACGGTGGTGCTGGAAGCCTATCATCGCGGCGGTAATATTGTGATTGAGGTCGTTGATGACGGCAAGGGATTGGATAAGGATAAATTAAGGGCGAAAGCGATCGAAAAAGGATTGATAGATGAAGGCGCTATATTGACGGATAAACAGACTTTTGAATTGATTTTTATGCCCGGGTTTTCTACGGCGGAGAAATTGACCGATGTTTCCGGTCGTGGTGTTGGTATGGATGTGGTGAGAAGAAATATCCAGACACTGGGCGGTAATATTGAAATACATTCCGAGCTGGGCAAAGGCTCAACCATTTCCATTCACCTGCCGTTGACGCTGGCAATTCTCGATGGACAATCAATTGCCGTGGGTAAAGAACGGTTTATTGTGCCGTTAGGTTCAATTATTGAATCAATTAATGTTACTGAACAGCAACTCAATAAAGTTGTTGGCAAAGGTGAAACATTCCGTTTGAGGGAGGAATATATTCCCATTGTTCGTATGCATGAGGTTTTTAATGTGAAAGGCGCCCGGGCTACCCGGCTGACTGATGGGCTGGTTGTTGTGGTTGAGGGGCAGGGAATGAAATGTGGTTTGTTTGTTGATGATTTATTAGGTCAGCAGCAAGTGGTTATTAAATCACTGGAAGCAAATTACAGAAAAGTGGAAGGGGTGTCCGGGGCAACGATTCTAGGGGATGGTTCGGTTGCTTTGATTCTGGATATACCGGGTTTGGTGCGTTTATCCAATCACTAACTCAAGCATATAGCAACTATGGCAGAAGAAATCGAACAAATCCAAAATGATGTTCAGAAACAGGAAAATGTTAAACAATTTCTTAGTTTTACCCTGGGTGATGAAGAGTATGGCGTTGATATTCTCAGTGTTCAGGAAATCAGAAGTTGGGAGCCGGTTTCTCGTATTCCCAATGTGCCAGCCTATGAAAAAGGGGTGGTGAATCTGCGTGGCTCCATTGTGCCGATCATTGACTTACGAGAGCGCTTTGCCTTGGCGCATCAGCCATATACGGCATTGACTGTTGTCGTGGTGTTGCAAGCTCATGGTCGGGTTATGGGGGTTGTGGTGGATTCAGTTTCGGATGTCATTGAAGTCGATAAAAAAACCATCCAGAATGCTCCTGATTTTGGAGCGAAAGTCAGCACTGAATATATTAATGGCCTGACCTCTGTGAATGGCAGAATGGTGATGTTACTGGATGTTGACAAATTATTGAAACTTGAAGATGTGGATTAAGATGATGAAGAAAAGGGGCAATATCGACAAAGGCTTGAATATTTTAGGGGGGAATCATGAAAATTAATATGCCAGTGACAGATCATGAAATTTTGATGAAAAAAGGGACGATATTGGTTACAGAAACCAACCCTAAAGGAATTATCACTAAGGCTAATGAGGCTTTTGTTGAAATCAGCGGTTTTAGTGAAACAGAATTAATTGGCAGTAACCATAATATAGTCCGTCATCCTGATATGCCGCCGGAAGCTTTTGCCGATTTGTGGAAAACCATCAAACAGGGCAAGCCCTGGGTTGGCTTGGTAAAAAACAGAGCCAAGAATGGTGACTATTACTGGGTAGAAGCCAATGTAACCCCTATATATGAGAACGGGCGACTGGTTTCTTATCTGTCTTGTCGATATGCGCCTACGCGGGAGCAGGTACGGGAAGCGGAAATTCTCTATGATAAAATCAAACGCAAGGAAGCATCATTAGAACCCACCGGGTTGCTACACAAATTAAATTTTTTTAAAAAATTATCACTCGTTCAGAGAATGGGGTTGACCGGGTTGTTATTGTTGATGCCGGCGATGGCTTTGATGTTTTTATTGTATATTGAAAAAAGTAAAAGCATCGAATTTGCGGAAAAGGAGGTGGCTGGGTCAAAATATTTAATGCCGTTAAAAGCCTTTCAGACAGAAGTTGCCAAACACAGGGGACTAACCAATATTTTATTTAAAACCGGGCGATCGGAAGTGACCGCAGATATTTTGGCAACTGAAGCCGAAATTGATAACACCATGAAGGCAATGGATGAAATGGATGCCCTGTATGGAATGGTCTTTAACGCCAGTTCAATCTGGCAGGAGTTAAAAAAAGACTGGAGGAAATTGCAGCTTGACAGCCAGAAATTAACGGCAGAACAGAGTTTTGTTCGCCATAGCGAACTCATTAAGAGGGTGTTGGCCTTAATGGTAAAAGTCGGTGACAATTCCAATCTAATTCTGGATCCTGATTTGGACAGTTATTATCTGATGGATTTGCAGGTCATCAGGCTGCCTGAGCTGATTGAAGCTTTGGGAGTACTAAGGGGATATAGCTCTGGGTTGGCGGGACAACAAATGTTGAACCGGGAGGAGTTGATCAAAGTGACAGTTTTAAAAGGACGGGTTGAGAAGCTGCTTGCAGAAACATTACATGATATTGAGACGGCGGTAACTGAGAATACTGCGCTGGATTCGACTTTTAGCACGGATAAAGCACGGTTAAGTCAAGGGATTAAACGGTTTTTGGGACAGGTTAGTGAGTTACAGGCCGGGGCTGGCTGGAAGGTGACTCCAACCCGGATTTTTGCAACAGGCACCGAAAATATTGCCATGAGCAGTTCGCTGTATGGTTCGGCATCTGAAAATCTGCAAATTCTGCTGAGTAACAGAATAGCGGGATTTAACCAAAGTCTATATATAACCCTGGGATGTATTGCATTCATAATAGTTGTTGTTATGATTTTGGCATCACGGTTGAGCCACTATTTTAAAGAGCAGATTCAGATTATTACCAATACTTTTTATCGCTTGACCGATGGACATTTCAGAAACAAGTTTGATTTTAGCACTGAAGATGAGTTTGGCGCTTTGTTAATGGCTTTACAAGGCATGCAGGTCAGGATGAATGTTGACCTGGCGGCAACCAGAGATCAGGCGCTTAATACTGGACGCATTCAGCAGGCACTGGATAATGTCGAGTCCTGCGTTATGGTGGCTAATAACAATTATGAAATCATTTATATGAATAAAACGGTTCTGCAAATGTTTAAAGATGCCGAATCTGATATTCAAGAGCAATTACCGGATTTTAAGGCTGATCAATTACTGGGTAGTAATATTGATGCTTTTCATAAAAACCCTGCTCATCAACGGGAAATGCTGGACAAACTTACTGAAACATTTCGTTCTACCCTGATGATAGGAGGGCATTATATGGATATTGTGGCCAATCCGGTTAAAGACAGTGGTGGTGAAAGGGTTGGTATTGTCGTCGAATGGCGGGATCGAACACACGAAGTTGAAATCGAAAATGAAATTGCCGGCATTGTTGAAGCGGTCAAGGCCGGAGATTTAACGCGCCGACTTGAAATGGCCGGTAAAGAAGGTTTTTTCAAAAAACTCAGTCATGGGATTAACCAGCTGAGTGATGTTATTGAAAGTGTTTTTATTGATGTAAACAGCACCATGCATAGTATTGCCAATGGTGAATTGAACAATCGGATTGAAACGGACTATCAGGGCGTTTATCTGGAATGTAAAAATAATATAAATGCTTCCATTGATAAATTAAGTGAAATAGTCGGGCAAATTAATGAGTCCGCCAGTTTTATCAATAATTCAGCTCAGGAAATTGCCAGTGGCAACAATAACCTGTCTCAACGTGCCGAACAACAGGCCTCCGCATTGGAAGAAACGGCATCGAGTATGGAGGAATTAACCAGTACCGTTAAAAATAATGCCGAGAATGCACAACAAGCCAATAAATTGTCTAATAATGCCCGGGAACTGGCTGAGAAAGGCGGGGATGTTGTCAACTCTGCGGTTGCTGCGATGCAGGATATTAACGAAAGTAGCAATCAAATTGCTGAAATAATCGGCGTTATTGACGAAATAGCTTTTCAAACAAACTTACTGGCATTGAATGCTTCGGTTGAGGCAGCCAGAGCGGGGGAACAGGGGCGTGGTTTTTCGGTGGTGGCCACCGAAGTGAGAAACCTGGCGCAGCGAAGTGCAACAGCCGCCAGGGAAAGTAAAGAACTGATTCAGAATAGTGTCCAAAAGGTTAGAGCCGGAACTGAATTTGTTAATGAAACCGGGAATGCCTTGAATGAAATTGTCAATGGCGTTAAGAAAGTTGGAGACATTGTTGCTGAAATTGCTGCCGCCAGTGCTGAACAATCGGCAGGTATTAGTCAGGTTAATCAGGCGGTAGGAGAAATGGATGAAATCACCCAGCAAAATGCAGCTTTGGCCGAACAGACATCAGCTGCTAGCGTTTCCATGAGCGATCAATCAACGGCAATGACACAGTTATTGGCCTTTTTTAAATTAAATGCTTCGGCGGGAGATCATTCTGCTGGAAACCGCGGTATGGCTGCAACAACTGTCGAGCGGGCTGCCAATACATCGTCAACTGTGAGCAATACAGCGCCACCAGTAAAGAACATCTCAGATAATAGCTTGGGTTCGGCAGATGATGAATGGGAGGAATTTTAATGACTGTTTGTGGATGTGAATTTATTCGTGCTGATATTGTAAATGTTTCGGGAAAAAATAATGGCAAGTGATGCACGGTCTAATGCTGAAACGGAACAGTTTTTAACCTTTGAACTGGCAAATGAAACCTATGGGGTTGAAATTTTGAATGTCCAGGAAATCAGGGGATGGGAAGCCGTCAGGGATATTCCCAATACTCCTGATTATATTAAAGGCGCTTTGAATTTGCGTGGCTCGATTGTGCCGATTGTCGATTTAAGAGAACGTTTTAATATGGAAAAAACCGAATATTCTCCGACAACGGTGGTGATTGTTCTGTGCATTAATGGTGAAATCGGAAGGCATGTAATGGGTATTGTTGCCGATGCTGTATCTGATGTATTGGATGTCAGGCTTAATGATATTAAGGACGCTCCGAATTTTGGCGCTAAAATTGACATTCGTTACATGCGTGGCATGTATGTGGCGGAAGAAAAAATGGTGATGTTGCTTAATGTGGATAAATTATTAAATCCCGAAGAATTCAGCGAACTTGAAGGGTTGGGATGAATGCAAGGGTGGTGGCCGTTCTTAATCAGAAAGGCGGGGTAGGGAAAACAACAACATCAGTCAATCTTACCCATGCTCTGGCCAGAATGGGGAAAAAAGTTACGGTGATTGATTTGGATCCACAGGGGCACTTGACCGTTTCGCTGGGTGTTGTAACAAGTAAACAGGGAGGGATTGATGAGGTCATGTTGGGATTGGCCGATATTGAACGGCAACAGATAATGGTCAGAGAAAATCTGGGGTTGATTGCCGCTGGTTCCCGTCTTCGGGAAATTGAGCAGTTGTCTGAAGGTGGGGCGAAAAGAGGTGATTTATTACGTCAGGCATTACATGATAATAACCTTGATGCGGATTTTGTGTTTATTGATTGCCCACCCTCATCTGGTGTTCTGGTGGCTAATGCGCTGTTTGCAGTGGATGAAATATTGATACCGATGACCAGTGATTTCCTGTCTCTGCAAGGGCTGTCCCATTTGATGGGGACGATTAAACGGTTTGAGCAGGCGTTAAACAAACAATATAAAATTTTACTGGTTATATCCCGGTATGCGTCAACCAGGCGTATTTCTAAAGAGGTGTTGGCCACTTTACTGAAACACTTTCCCAGACAGGTTTTGTCCACGGTAATCAGGGAGGCGGCATTATTGGCTGAATGTCCGGGAGCCGGTAAAACCATTCACGAATATCGGCCGGGTAGTCGTTCGGCAAGAGATTTCAGATGTCTGGCAAATGATTTTTTAGACAGGAAGGTGATGTAATGGCAGAAAAACAAGAGGACAGTCTCATTGGCTATGATCCGCTTGCCTGGATGGATGAAGAGACAAATCAGAATGCTGAAAGTCTGTCGTCGTCAAAAACAGAACAGGATCATGAAACCTTGGTTGCAGACAATAAAACCGAAATCGTAGAAACAGCAGTTGCTGATTGGATAGAAACGGAAGAACAGGATTCTGATGATTCCACAGTTGTATTGGAGTCCGTGCAGAACATTCAAAATATTTCAGGCTTGTATGATAAATTGCTGGCATTATTTGAACAGACCAACAAAATTGAAATTGATGCTTCGGCTGTTATGACAATTGATACGGCAACTTTACAGTTGTTGATTGTCTTGAAACAATCCGCGGTCAAAGCGGAAAAAGAAGTAATTTTTGATTTTCCATCGGAACGTTTTATTGAAGCGGCAGAGTTGCTGGGACTGTCTGAAATGTTAGGCGTCGATACAACGGCGGCCGGTTTTTTTTGATGCTCATTTCCCCGGTTTCACAGTGTTTTGGATTAAGGTTAATTTATCAGACTGTTAATTTAAAACAGGCAAATGGAAGGCCACGAATTGTCTGCCGTATTTGTGGACTGGGTATGAGATTAAGGAAGACCGTGAAGACGAGAATAGTGATTGGAGAAATGGATAATAGTGAAAGAAAAGCAACGTGAATTTGAGTATACCTGGGAAGATTTTAATATACTCCGAAAAATTTCCAATGACCATTCAGGGATTCTGGTTCCCGATGATAAATTTGATATGTTTTATTCACGCTTATCCAAGCGTGTCAGGATGCTCGGATTAAAAAATTTCAAACAATATTGCCAGTTTTTACAGGATAACTCTGAAGCGGAATTTACTGAGTTTATCAACGCAGTCACCACAAACCTGACGGCCTTTTTCAGGGAAAACCATCATTTTGAATATCTGAAAAATCAGGTAATTCCCGAATTATTAAAAAAAAATGCTTCAACAAAACAAATTAAGGCTTGGTCTGCCGGGTGTTCAACCGGAGAGGAACCTTACTCCATTGCCATGACTCTCGCAGAACAGGTTCCTTCGGATTGGAATGTAAAAATTTTGGCGACGGATCTGGATACCAATGTATTACAAACTGCAGCTCGTGGTATTTATGCTACAGACCGGGTGTCGGGTTTATCCGAGCAACGATTACAGCGATGGTTCAGAAAAGGTAAAGAAGGTAATAGAGGAAAAGTAAAGATTAAGCCGGAATTACAACAACGAGTCTATTTTAGACAATTGAATCTAATGCAGGAATGGCCCATGAAAGGGCATTTCGATTTTATTTTTTGCCGCAATGTTTTGATTTACTTTGACCGGGAAACGAAAGAATCCCTGGCTAACCGCTATGGAAATTTGTTGATGTTGGGCGCACATTTGTTTATCGGTCACTCTGAGTCTTTGCATCAACTGGATACAGATTTTAAATTGATAGGTAACACTATATATCAAAAAATCAAATAAGGGGATCGTGTGAAAAGGAAAATTGCTCCTCCGCCGTTATCGGGATTTGACAACATCAGGCGTTATTGGGATAAAGAAAATCAAATGATTGCAGCCAAATTAATGCCAGGCGATTATTATGTTACGACGGAAGATGAATTAGTCACCACGGTGCTGGGTTCTTGTATTGCCGCCTGTATCAGAGATGTGGAATTAGGTATTGGCGGCATGAACCATTTTATGTTGCCGGAAACCACCGAACACAGATTGACAGGCGGAGAAGAAGCCGTGGTGGGAAATGCAACACGATACGGTAACTATGCCATGGAACATTTAATCAATACAATTTTGCATAATGGAGGAAAGCGTAAAAACCTGGAAGTTAAATTATTTGGTGGAGGAAAGATCATTCCAACTCTAGGCGATACCGGACAAAAAAATATCGACTTCGTTTTAGAATATATTGATACAGAAGCACTCAGATTGGTTTCTCAGGATCTGGGGGGTGTTTATCCCAGAAAAGTTATTTATTTTCCTAAGAGTGGTCGAGTCAGAATGAAAAAAATCAAAGAACTGCATAATGATACAATTGCCAGCAGGGAAACCCAATATCGTTCAAGTATTAAGGATATACCTGTTGAAGGTGAAGTGGAATTATTTTAGGGCATTGGAAGATGGAAAAAATAAAGTTATTGATTGTTGATGATTCGGCATTAATCAGACAAATGCTGACGCAGATTTTTAACTCATCAGATGACATAGAAGTTGTTGGTACGGCGGCTGATCCGGTTATTGCCAGAAATAAAATCAAACAATTAAACCCTGATGTATTAACGCTGGATGTCGAAATGCCGCGTATGGACGGCCTGACTTTTCTGCGTAATCTGATGCGCTTAAGGCCTATGCCGGTTGTAATGATTTCCACGCTGACAGAAAAAGGTGCTGAAGTCACGCTTAATGCGCTTGAATTGGGCGCAGTTGATTTTGTTGCCAAGCCCAAGCTAGATGTTTCCAATTCATTAAACGAATATGCAGAAGAGATCATTTCAAAGGTCAGGGGGGCGGCCAAAGCGCGTGTAAAAGCGTTAAATATTTCAACCTTAAAAACCCAAACAATCAGCAATCACATTTCCGAGAAGCATTCGGCTGACGTGATTCTGCAACCGGCACCGGCAAAGCAACATTTTAAGACCACAAACAAAATTATTGCGGTAGGTTCTTCAACAGGGGGCACTGAGGCATTTAAACATTTGGTAAAAACCATGCCGACCGGTTCTCCGGCAATAGTGATAACACAGCATTTGCCGGTTGCTTTCAGTGAGTCTTTTGCCAGGCATGTTAATGATGCCTCGGAAATGAGCGCTTGTATCGCTCAGGATGGACAGCAGATATTACCCGGCAATATCTATATTGCTCCGGGGGACAAACATCTCATGATTATTAGGGATGGAGCGCGTTATATATGTCGATTGAATGACGGCCCACCTGTTAATCGTCACAAACCTTCGGTAGATGTGTTGTTTCGTTCGGTAGCACAAAATGTTGGCAGTAATGCCATTGGAGTAATGTTGACCGGGATGGGGGCGGATGGAGCGGGTGGCATGAAAGAAATGCGGGATACAGGCGCTGTCAATATTGTGCAGGATGAGGCAAGCAGTGTGGTATGGGGAATGCCGGGAGAGGCCTATAAATTAGGTGCGGCGCATCATGTGCTGGCATTGGATAAAATTGCCGCACAGATAATGACCTTAGCTTAGCGGGAATGATATGACTGAAATTTTGCTCAAGAATTGGTTGCCCATTTTCGTTAGCACTGCAGTAATGTTATCGGTAATTATATTGGATGTTGACATCGCATTTTGGCTGGGGATACCCGTTATTGTTCTTGCATGGGTATATAATTCTTTTCAGATTCAGAAAAATATTCTTTTGGCAGAAGAAAGGCAGGATAATTCGGCAAGTGATAAATTAAATCGTGCTATTGATGACTATATTTCCGGATTGGAAGTTTGTGTCGGCCAGGAAATTGCCAGCTTCCAACAGGAGTTACAACAATTAAAATCGGTTTTTGCTGATGCGGTGGTAACGATGTCAGACAGTTTCAATGGTTTACACTCATTAACTTCAGAGCAGTCCAATGTGGTTTTTTCTCTGGTATCGGAAATGGATGAAAATACAGACGGAGACTCTGACCGGTTGAATTTCAGGCAATTTGCTGAAGAAACCGATGAAGTATTGAATTTTTTTATTGATCATATTCTTCAGGTCAGCAAACAAAGTATGGAAATGGTAAGTGTCATTCATGATGTTGGTGAACATATGGCGCATGTTGAGAAACTGTTGGGCGATGTGCAAAGTATTGCTGATCAGACTAATTTGCTGGCATTAAATGCAGCTATTGAAGCGGCTAGAGCCGGTGAAGCCGGCAGAGGATTTGCGGTTGTCGCCGATGAGGTGCGAAATTTGTCCAGAAATTCCGATAAGTTCAGCGAAGAAATCAGGGAGGTGGTAAAAGCATCGAAAAACAATATTGATCAGGCTCAGTCCATGATTGAATCAATGGCTTCGAAAGATATGAATATAACAATCAATTCAAAAGCCAATATTGACAAAATGATGAAGGATATTGCCTCAATGAATGAGGCGGTAGCGAACAAACTCAATGAAATATCACAGTTAACCGGACAAATTGATAATAATGTTAATAATGCGGTCAGGGGATTGCAGTTTGAAGATATGGCGAGGCAGATTGTTGACTATCTTCATTCTAGTAGTCAACACTTTCAGGCAATGGCTGATGAAATGCGGATCGGTCTTGGGGTATTTAAAACGGGTGACAGTTCAACATGGATAAGCGATTTGCAGCAAGGAAAAAAACGGTTGCAGGAAATGCGGCAGCAATGGCAAGTAAAAGAACAAAGGGTTGTTTCTCAATCCAGTATGGATGAAGGTAATGTCGATTTGTTTTGATAATGGCAAACCCTTTAATTGTAAATTGTTTATAGGAATTAGAAAATGGGTATTGAAACAAAACTAGATTCAGCAAGCGGAACATTACATATCAGTGTCAGTGGGCGTTTTGATTTTGGAGTTCATCAGCAGTTTCGTGACGCTACCAATTTAGCCGGGGATGGTGTTAGAACTATTGAAGTCGATTTGGGACGGACTGATTATTTGGATAGTTCGGCGTTAGGTATGTTATTAGTATTACGCGATAAGGTAAACGGTGATAAAAATTCCGTGCATCTTAAAAATGCAGGGCCGGGCGTAAAAAAGATTTTGGAAATTGCAAATTTTGATAAATTATTTACCTTAAATTGAATCATGTGCTGTGCCGAATAGCCTGACGGCCTGGAGATTATGCGAGGGTAGTAATAGAGGATAGCTTGTAAACCATTATGCTTTTTAGTCTGGAAGTATGGGCTTATTCTTTACCGGATTGTCTGTCTTTGAACAGCGCAAGTAGATAAAACAATAATAACATTATAAACAGCGGGAAAAATGACAGCACAAACTGATTTTTCAAATATGGTATTCATTCGCGATTTTTTTCGTCGTTTTTTACCTAACTCACAAGCTGTTGTCTTGGCTGTTTTTCTTACAGTCGGTTCATTACTGATTTATTTGTTGTCGGATTTATTAATGCCGGTTATTGCTTCCGTTATTCTGGCCTATTTGTTGGAAGGCCTGGTGCAGAAATCCGAAAGCAGAAAAATTCCCCGACTACCCGCAGTATACTTAGTGTTTTCAGGATTTATGGCTTGTCTGGGATTTGTGCTATTTGTGTTGATGCCTATGGTGTCCGGACAGGCTGTACAATTGGTGCAAAATATCCCCAATATTGTTAAAAGCGCGCAGACAGAAATTATGCGTTTGCCGGTCATGTATCCGCAATTTATTACCGAAAGTAGAATTAAGGATATTATGTTTTCTGTTCAGCAGGAGTTGATTAAATATGGACAGGAACTGATTTCCGGGTCAGCGGCATCAGTCATCGGTTTGGTAACAGCCGTTGTTTATCTTTTTTTGGTACCGATGATGGTATTTTTCTTTTTGAAAGATAAAAAAATTCTATTGAACTGGTTTGTTCAATTTTTACCAAGAGACCGGCATTTAACGGTACGAGTTTGGCAAGAAGTTGATATTCAAATTGGTAATTATGTCAGAGGTAAATTTGTTGAGGTTTTTATTCTTTGGTTTGTCAGCTATATCACCTATTCTACTTTAGGTTTGAATTACGCTATGTTACTGGCAGTTTTAATGGGCTTGTCTGTTGTTATTCCTTATGTGGGGGCTACTCTGGTAACATTTCCGGTACTTGCCATTGCCTATATTCAATGGGGTTTAAGTAGCGATCAGTTTATGTATGTGGTTGTCGCTTATTCTATTATTCAGGCAATAGATGGAGTGGTTTTGGTGCCTTTGCTATTTTCTGAAGCCGTTAATTTGCATCCGATCGCAATAATTGTGGCAATATTATTTTTTGGCGGCTTGTGGGGGTTTTGGGGAGTGTTTTTTGCCATTCCCTTGGCAACATTGGTTAAAGCTGTATTGAGCGCCTGGCCCAGAATTGATGATAAAACCCTGAAAACAGGGTATTAGATAGATGGGTAAGGAACAACTATAATCGTCATTACTTATAAAATTTCAGACGCATAGTCGGCCAATCGTGAGCGTTCACCCCGGCGCAGGGTAATATGAGCGCTGTTTTCCCAGGTTTTAAAGCGGTCAACAACATAGGTCAGACCCGAGCTGGTAGCGGTCAGGTAAGGGGTGTCAATCTGCGCAAGGTTACCGATACAGATGATTTTTGTACCCGGCCCGGCTCGTGTGATTAGCGTTTTCATTTGTTTCGGGGTTAAATTTTGTGCTTCGTCTATGATCAAATAGCGATTCAAAAAAGTGCGTCCCCGCATGAAATTCAGGGATCTGATTTTAACCCGGTTCATTAATACGTTTTGACTGGCGCCTTGTTCCCATTCGTCATTTCCTGAGCGGCTGCCTAACAGTTCCAGATTATCCATTAAAGCGCCCATCCAGGGCGCCATTTTTTCTTCCTCTGTTCCCGGTAAAAAGCCAATATCTTCACCGACTGGCACTGTCTCCCGCGTCATAATGATTTCCTGATAAAGTTTGTGTTCCATTGTCATACTCAATCCGGCAGCAAGCGCCAGCAAGGTTTTTCCGGTACCGGCAGCACCAAGCAAGGTGACAAAATCCACCTCTGGATCCAATAATACATTCAGGGCAAAATTTTGTTCTCTGTTTTTGGCGGATATACCCCAGATATTGTTATGCTTGCTGCGGTAATCATGAGCCAGTTCTAAAACAGCTGTTTTGCCATCGCATGATCTGACAATGGCTTCAAAATTGGAATTTTTTTCAATGTAGAGGTATTGGTTGGGATACCACTCGGAAACCAATGGTCCACTCAGTCTATAGTAGGTTCGGTTATTATCCAGCCAGGATTCCATTTTTGAGCCGTGTTCATCCCAGAAATTATCAGCCAGGGCCGTGGCACCACTGTATAGCAGGTCAATATCCTCCAGTGTCTGGTCACTGTGATAATCTTCAGCATTTAATTCCAGTGCAGCGGCTTTAATACGCATATTGATGTCTTTGGAAACCAGAATAACCTTAATATCAGGATGTTCTTTTGTCAGAGCTTGTACAACGCCCAGTATGGAATTATCAGCAATATGACCGGGCATGCTTTCCGGTAACAGATAGGTCAGTTTTTGAGTTTGAAAAAATAAGCGTCCATCAAATTTGGTTTCAGGATTGGGGTTGTGTTCAATAAGCGATAGCGGCAGGCCTTCATTAATGGTTTTCTGGTTTGCCCCATGAATCAATTCATCCAGAAAACGACTGACCTGACGAACATTCCGAGATACTTCAGACAGTCCTCTTTTGGCGCGATCCAGTTCTTCCAGAACAATCATGGGAATAAAAATATTATGTTCCTGGAAATGAAAGATCGAGGTCGGATCGTGCATCAATACATTAGTATCCAGCACAAAGAGTTTTTTATTTGTGGATGATTGAATATTCATGAGGATTTTTTATCCGTTTAGGATAGCTCCTGGAGTTTTTTTAATACTTCTTGTATGTGAATTTTTACCTTCACTTTACGCCATTCATAAATGAGGATACCCTGTTCGTCGATCAAGAAGGTACTGCGTTCAATACCTCTGACTTGTTTGCCATACATATTCTTCATTTTAATCACATCAAATAATTGACAGAGGGTTTCTTCTTTATCAGATAGCAGGTCGAAAGGAAATGCCTGCTTGCATTTAAAGCCTTCATGTACTTTGACGCTATCTCTTGACGCGCCAAGGATAACCGTATTTAGAGCGTTAAATTTTTCGATATTATCACTAAAATCACGACCTTCCTGAGTACAACCGGGGGTATTGTCTCTGGGATAAAAGTAGAGAATGACTTTTTTACCCCGGTAATCCGAGAGTTTGATGGATTTGTCGCCGGTTGCAACGGCTTCAAAATCAGGTACGGTAGTATTAATGCTTACGGTGGACATATTGTTAACGTTTTATAGGTTCTAAAATGGCATCCAGATTCAGGTTGTCACAAAAATCCAGAAGTTCCTCCCGTAAAGAAAGTATACGAACATCAGACGGGATTGACAGAATAAATTTGGTTGAAAACACAGGACTTTGAAAATAGGGTGCCTGATAACGATTAGCACAGATTTCTTCAATGTGAACATTCTTGCCCAATATATAAGTAGTCAGGTCTTGTATGATGTCAGTACGAAACAAAGAAATTGTTTCCAGGGTATATGGAGTGCCTTCACAATTGGTTTTGATGATTTCCGGTCTTAATGTTTGCAGTTGAATATCGTGATGTACTTTCAGGTGACTCAGGACTGTTTCCAGTTTGGCTATTTGATTCCAGCTGCCTTCGGTTAACAAATAACAAGCTGAGACCAATGAAAGCTGTGAAGTTTTAAGTTCTATAATGCTGCATTCACAACTAGTGATTGTTGACAATATATCGGCAAGATAATTGTTGTTATTTTTACTTAAAATCGTTATCGCCAGTTGCATAATATAATGGGCATATAAATCAAATCTTCACGTTGTATACAGAAACAAAACTTTACTTCACGTCTACAAGGTGTATGGTTATTTTAATCGCGCTCAGGTCTTCAGTTTAGTGCAAATCGGCCGAAAAAGATAACACTTATCTTCATCATAGATCAAACCCGCTAGTGAGATGGTTGACGCTGATGAAGGCAGTATGAATGTTGCCATACCATGAAAGACTGACACAAATGTAAGCGAATTGTCGCGGTTATTTGGTATATGTTCTTGAGTATTTATATGGATTAAAACTATGCTGAATGGTAAGTTAAGTATCAATTAACTCCTAATACATTAACAGTTATCTGCTAGAGAATAAAAATGGCTGAATCTTCCGACGAAAATAACAAACCTATACCGAATAAGTTAGCCGATGATCTGGATTCAATGCTGGATGAAACGGAGGCATCTATGGAACAACAACCGGAGGAATTGATTGATGATGAAGATGCAATAGACCGGCTGTTGATGGACAATGCATTTGATAATGCTGATGAGGAAGTTGATGAGTTTGCCGAGATTGATGAATTGATTGATGAAACCTTTGATCATTCAGATAATCGACCGGTTGATGACGGTACAGATATTGTGGATGAATTTGCCGACGATGATGATTTAGTGGTTATGGCGGATACTCATGAACCCCAGGATAAGATTGACAATACCCCTGAAGTAGATGAATTTGCCGGTATTGATGATACGTTGACAAACGACGAGGTGGAATTGAAAAAATCCGCTGAACTGTTTCAGGAGGAAATGGAGGAAGTCAATAAGGGACAGACAAATGAACAGGACTTGTCTGATGATTTTGATATTTCTGCTGATGAACCTGATTTTGATCCTGAGTCTGAGCCGCCCGCAGAAACAACATCCGTTGACAAATCGTCAGAAGTTGATAGTGCAGATCATTCTGATGATAAGCAAAATGAAAGTGCGATAACTGAATTATATGCCCAACTCGCGTCTATAAAGGATGAGCAAGTCGCTATGGTGCGGCAAATTGCTGAGGTAGGCCGTAAAGATAATTCGGCGGCTCTTGTTGATGAACTGGAAGGCTTGCAAGGTGAACAGAAAAAATTAAAGCATAAATTGAACACAGTTGAAAACAAAAAACCGGTTATTGCTTATGCTGCATTAGCTGTAGCCGTTTTTGCCTTATTATTGGGCGGTGGATTAGGGGTGGTCGGCTTTGGGGCGGATTCCAAAGTGACCGAACTGACAGATTCGATGGTTGATATTGAAGAGAGTCTGGAAATTCTGACTGAAGAGAATGTCATTGAAAAGATTAAGGTCTTGAGTCATCGTCTTGACAAGATGGCGTCTGATGTTGCAGAAAATTCTACCCGACTGACGTCAATGAAAAAAGCAGTAGAAGTTTTATCGAATCAGTCTGAAACTAAAAGTCTTAGTCAGCAGCTGGCGCAATTGGACAATGAAAGTATGCAAATCGGAACGGCTATTGAGTCATTACAGCTACAGATTGATGCGCTGGAAAATAAAAAAAAGGGAGTGCGAAGAAAAGCCGTCATTAAGAAAAAATGGGTGGTTAATCTGATTTCCTTTAAGCAGGAATGGTATGCAAAAAGAAAAGCCGCCGAATTTGAAAAAAAAGGAATTCCGGTTGAAGTTACG
This sequence comes from uncultured Methylomarinum sp., assembly GCA_964397365.1. GTDB lineage: Bacteria > Pseudomonadota > Gammaproteobacteria > Methylococcales > Methylomonadaceae > Methylomarinum. The sequence goes on from CAYNIU010000001.1 coordinate 67,685, forward strand.
AAAGTCGTTATCAAAGGGAAAACCTGGTACAGATTGAGAGTTAAAGGGTTTAACAGCAAATACGAAGCGGCGGCTTATGCCGCTAAAGTTAAGAAATCTTTAAATTTAACCTCAGTCTGGGTCACAACGGGGTAGGCGTGTTTTTAGAAAAAGCATTAAACCTGATGGTTATTATGGTTTCTTGTGTTAAAAGTAGAACCGGTTCACAAAATATTCCCATAAAAGGAGAAAATTTCAGCTATTGTTAAGGAATCGTTAATGAGGATATGGGTATGGCCAATGTTTGTTTGTTGATTGATGATCAATTGGACGATAGCTTGAAATCAAGGCATTTTTTGCAATCAATAACGGTTTTTTTCGATTGCCGTGAACATGATGAGCTTGAAAAGCTTGTGTATAAAGTTACAAGAGAACCCGGTAACTTGGAAAATCATTTGCAGCGTATATATTTCTGTTACCGCAACAGCAAATCTGAGCAATTATATGCATCATTAGTTGATTTGCTGACAATTCTTGCGGGTAAAGGGAAGGCTCTTTCCCGGCGTATTATTCACAGCGTCAGCTCAATAATTGACAAGGAGCAATGGATGGCATTGCAAAAATATCTGACCACTGGTGACGTGGCAATGCTGCCTCATAGTCAATTTAGCATATTGAATCCTTGCTTATTAGGGGTCGTTCATTTAGTGACTGAAGGTGAAAATACAGTAGTACACTATGATTATTTAACACTGGCTCACGACTATATTGAATATAGCCAGCTGGGTTCGGCTATTGCTGTGCTTGAACAAGGAATCTCTGAAGATCCTGATGGAATAGAAGGACAAAAACTGTTGCTGGAACTTTATAAATCCACCGGCGAAGTCAGTCGCTTCAGAGTCATGTATCAATCTGTCAACAAACACATTCTGATTGATGAATGGCAACAACTGGATGATTATTTTAATAGCCGGGTATTATGAAACATAAAGGGAAAAACCCATTGAAGGTCGCTTTGCATGGGATGAGCGAACGGCAATATAAAATGATGGAATTGTTTTTGCAGGGGCCTTGTAAAGGAGCAGCTGTAGTCGTGGAAGTTGCCGATGCAGATATTGATATTATTGATGCTGATTTTGCGACAGCAAAAGATATTTTCGATGAGCGCCAGAAAAATGCTCCAAAGAGACCTGTTATTGGTATGTCTTTAGAGCATATAAAGCTTGAAAATATTATCTTTTTGAAAAAGCCGGTGACTAAAGAAGGCATGTTGGCCGCTCTGGATTTAGGACGGGAATTAACTGAAATTGACGAGCAGTCTCAAAACTATCGGGAAACCATAACATCGGATAAAACAACTAAACCAATCGCAGAAAAAACTGTACCGGCCGCAATTCAGGAAAAAAAACCGGTTGATACAGAAGAGCAACAAAAAACGGCCAAGCATAAAGCTTCTCTGCAATTTAATGAAGGTGGATTTTCTGCATTTATCGGCATTCTTCCTGATATTGACTTTGATAATAGACAGCAAATGCTGGCAGCCAGTTATGACCCCAAAAAATATTTTCAGGGCTATGTCAGTTCGGCATTTAAAGTAGCGGCTGAAAAAGGCCGGATTTTACAATTAAACTCCAGTTGGAAACCACTGTTGATTTTTCCGCAAACTTGTGAAGTCTGGGTGGATGCTGATGACCAACAATTAAGAGCATTTGCTGGATTGATTATAAATAGAGCGGCAAAAAACAGCTTGTCATTGACGGCAGTTAATTTAAAGACAACGACAGTCAAACAATCCCTTGATAGATTCAATAGTATGGATGCGTTGATGTGGAAACTGGCTATTTGGACTTCAAAAGGGCGTTATCCCGTTACTATTGATATTGACAGGCCGCTTTATCTCAAGAGATGGCCGGATTTTACCCGTTTGGTTATCACGCCTCACGCTTTACGTATTGCCGCATTACTGATCAAAGAGCCCCGGACATTATTAAATACGGCTGAAATTTTAAAAATTAAATTACAGTATGTTTTTGTTTTTATCAGTGCTTGTCATGCGCTGGGGTGGGTGGATCAGCCTGACTGCCAAATCGGATCGTTAATTGTCTCAACTGAAATTAAAACGAATAAATCCAGCGGATTGTTCAGGAAAATATTGGGTAAATTAAGAGCTTCAAAATAATCTATACGCATTGAAATGAGTCAATACAAAATTATTTTTGCAGGACCTGTCGGCGCGGGTAAAACCACAGCAATCCAATCCATTAGTGATGTTCTGCCAGTAAAAACAGATGCTGCGGCAAGTGATATGACTAAAAGCCGGAAATCAACCACCACAGTCGCTATGGATTATGGGGTAATGAATCTGGATGATGGTGAGAAAATTCATCTATATGGTACGCCAGGTCAAGAGCGTTTTGATTTTATGTGGGATATTTTAACCACTGGCGGGATTGGTCTGATTCTATTACTGGATAATACGCGTACTGACCCGTTTCAGGACATGAAATTTTTTCTCGATTCATTCAGTCAATTTATCAATAAAACCAGTGTGGCCATTGGAATAACGCAGATGGATTTGAGCAATAAACCCAGCATTGAAGATTACCATGAAAAATTACAAGGGTTGGATTTGAAACCTCCGATTTTTTCCGTTGATGCCCGGCAAAGAAATGATGTATCGGTACTGGTGCAGGCCTTGCTGTATTCAATAGACCCAGGAATAGAAGGGGAATGAGGTGAGTAGCTTGAAACTGACTGAAGGAGTGTTTTTATATCCTACTGCTTCCGGCGCGTATTATGCGATTTCTGCAAGCGAAGACGACAGAACCAGAAGGTTTTTACAAAAGTTATTGCAGCAACCTATGACCCCTGAATTGTCCATTCAGCAATTGAAGAGGTTGACCGAAATGGATGATGAAGAAAAGGTCTTGGAATTGCTGAATCACTGCCAAAAACTGGGATGGCTTCAAGGGGTGAAAGAGGCAATCAATGCACCGCAAGGTACATTGGAAGAAATACTACCGGACTTATTGCAACAGATTTCTGAAAGTGGAAAAGTTTTGTTAGCTGATGATCAGGGTTTTTATCTGGCCTGTACTGGATTTGCTCATGAGACTGCAGAAGAATTGTCGGCATTAACTGCTGAAATTGCAACAGTACATAAGCGGCGGTCAGGTCTGTTAATGAATAATTTAGGTTTGGCTACTCATGCTTGGGCGATTGTTGATGCTTTTGGGAATAGTCAGATTGGATTTTGGCCGGTTTTTATTGGCAAAAATCGGTTTGTCATTGCTATTTCAGGGATTCCTCATTTTAATCAAGCAGGCTTTGTGGAGTTGATATGGGCATTAAGTATTCGTTATTCTAAATCAGCCTCTAAAAATTGATTCTGAGTGCTGTAGATATTTTAAAAATATAGAGTAATTTAAGAGGATAAAAAATATGAGAGCAGATATGTTGACATCTGTTTTAAGTGAGTTGAATGGGACTTCAGCTGATATTGAAGCTTCAGGCGTTATTTCTACAGATGGACTCATGATGGCATCGGTTTTGCCCGCAGGCCTGGATGAAGACAGGGTTGGCGCCATGAGCGCGGCCATGTTGTCACTAGGAGACAGAACCGCCCAGGAATTAAATCGCGGTGGACTGGAGCAGGTGTTGATTAAAGGTGACAATGGTTATGTTTTGATGACCTATGCAGGTGAAGAAGCGGTTTTGACGGTGATGGCAAAATCCAATGCCAAACTGGGGCTTATTTTTTTGGATGTGAAACGAGCCGCTGAAAGTATTGCCGAGTTGCTTTAGTCAATAAATATTTCCTGAAGAGAATACATCATGATATACGATATGAAACCCGAAGACATTGTTGGGGAATATAAGGAGGTGGCTTTAAATCTTTATCATTCAATTACGCGGAAAATATTATATACAGAAATTGAGACTCCTTATCCAGATGGTAAGCTGATAGTCTCTACGACTACGCCAGAAGGTATTATTACTCATGTTAACCAATCGTTTATTGACATGTCCGGTTATTCGGAAGAAGAATTAGTTGGTGCGCCACATTCAATTTTAAGACATCCTGATATGCCCCCGGCTGCTTTTAAAGATCTTTGGGATACAGTCGCTAGAGGGGAAAAGTGGCAAGGGTTTGTTAAAAACCTGCGCAAGGATGGCGGCTATTACTGGGTAAAAGCTACGGTTATTCCCAATGTCAGAAATGGCAAGCTTATGGGCTACACTTCGGTACGCAGAAAACCGTCCCGCACCAGAGTGGAAGAATGTATAAAGCTTTATCCAACGCTTTTTTAACTGGGAGATTATGATGTCTTATACGTTTACTGTCAGCCCTGACTTTACTCCCGATCATCTGTCTGGGTGGTATATTTTTAACACTTGGTTGCAAAAACAAACCGGAGAAGGAATTCACCTGGAAATGTATAATAATTTTTACAGCCAGAGAGAGGCAATAAAGGATGATTTGGTGGATTTGATTTATGCCAATCCGTTTGATGCGGCCATGTTGGTGAGGGAAAAAGGTTTCAAGCCTTTAGTCAAAGCTTCGGGGGAATCAGATGAAGCTATTATAGCTGTCAACGCTACCAATAAAGTAGAGGATGTTACGCATTTATCGCCCGGTATTAAAGTGGCCTATACGGAAGACCCCGATGTTCAAATGATGGGAATGATTATGCTGGAACCCGGAGATCTGGATACCGACAATACAACTCCGGTTTTATCGGATAGCTATGTAGTGGTGGCTAAACATTTGTTGAAAGGAGAGGCCGATGTGGGGATTTTTTTAGCGGAAGCTTATGATGATTTGTCATCGGTGATTCGCAAACAGCTTAAAGTGCTGGTCAGAAGCCAAATCAGCGTAATTCACCATTCATTGTTGGTTGGACCTGGGCTGTTGCATAAGCGTTCTGAAATTCAGAAGTTATTGGTGAATATGAGTCATGATGAAAAAGGACAAGGTGTTTTGAAAAACTTGGGCTTTACAGCGTGGGAAAAAGTGGATGATGAAGACATGGAATTTATGATTGATCTGATGGATACCTTGGTGACCTGATGGTTATGCAGAAGCTGGTGGTGGCTGTTTCATCCCGGGCATTATTTAATCTGGATGAATCGCATAGCGTTTTTGAGCAGGAAGGCAAGGACGCTTTTTGTCGCTATCAAATAAAACATGAAGATGAGATTCTGGAACCTGGGTTCGGTTTTTCTTTGGTTCAAAAGTTTCTCAGTATCAATCAATCATTTCCTGAGTCACCCCTGGTTGAGATCGTGCTTCTTTCACAGAACAGCGCGGATACCGGCTTACGAATTTTCAATTCAATCAGTCATTATCAGTTAAATATAAACAGGGCGGCGTTTACCAGCGGGGTCTCACCTTATGGTTATATTCCGGCATTCGGGGTACATTTATTTCTGTCGGCAAATAATGAGGATGTAGAAAAGGCGTTAGCCGCTGGATATGCTGCGGCAACTATCGTGTGTGGTTCAAGCGGAAATCAGTCCGAGCAGTTACGTATTGCTTTTGATGGTGATGCGGTATTGTTTTCAGACGAATCGGAGCAGATTTATCAGCGACAGGGTCTGGATGCGTTTACTGAAAATGAACGCAATGAGGCTCACAAGCCTCTGGCTGGTGGGCCATTTAAAGAGTTTTTGGCCGCTTTGCATCGTATTCAGACACATTTTCAGCAGAGTGAATCTCCTATCAGGACGGCATTGGTCACCGCTCGCGCGGCGCCGGCTCATGAGCGTGTTGTGCGTACTTTGAGAGATTGGGATATTCGTATTGATGAAGCGTTTTTTTTAGGCGGTATGCAGAAAGGGCCTTTTTTAAAGGCTTTTGGCGCCGATATATTCTTTGATGATCAAAAGGGACATTGCCAGTCTGCTGAGCATCATCAAATTGCAGCCGCCCATGTCCCTCATGGGGTTATCCAAAGCTGATCTGATAACGAACAAAGAACGGGCTGTATTCCTCAAGTGAATCGAGTTTGGCTGTTTTATTATTGAATGCTATCTCGGAACCGTTGTGATATCTTGCCGTTGCCAGCAAAACCTCAGGGTGCTCAGTTGTTTCATTGATAACAATAACTGTTTTGCTGTTTTTTTTGTCAGTGTCAATATTATAAACTGCCAGCTGACCATGAAATTTTTCAATTAAAAATTGAACTGTATTTAAAGACACTACCACTTTCTGTTGTCTGATTATTCCGGAGATTACCGCATTGCTTTTATTAATCAGAATGATGGGTTCACCATTGAAATGATGGGATGTTTTGCATTCGACTATTAGAAAATTGTCATTTGAGGTTTTAAGGCATTTGACAGGTTCGCCCATTTTAATCATTGCCGGTGATGTTTTTTTCTTCAGAGCATTCGCCGAATCGTTGAAAAAGTTTTTTTCATAATCCAGCGGTTCCAGCGACATGGCATATCCATGTTTATTATCTGCTATTTCAGCGCTGAGTTTATGAATCTTTATGATTTTTTCGCGTTCATGCAGAAACTCACAAATAGCCTGAAATCCAGACAACATATTAAATATCACCGGCGCAGAAGGGATGCTGTCGATAATCTGTTTTTTGTATCCAGAGAGTAGTCGAAATAATCTACTTAATTCGCTGTCGCTAATGTTGCTTGAAAACGAACTGGATTGAATAAGACTTTCAAGCGCTGAGGTGTCCATTGTCATATCCGTTTCATCAAAAAACTGATTGATCTGTGTGGTCTGATACGGTATTCCTCCTTTGAAATTCCAGCAAAACAGAGCAGTTTTTTGCTGACCGGTTTTTAATTTCAGTAAATGAAAATATTGATTGGCAAATGAATAAATCGCCAGACTGTCGTCGGCAGATAGCTTATGGGGAGAGGAAATTGTAAACAACAAATTCCGTTTTAAAACGGCATTTATTGATGATAATGGTTTAAAGTCAGCAATTTTAACGCTAATATTTTGTTGCAGACACTTGTTGGCAACCGCGAAAGAGAACAGTTCGCCACTTATATTCCATAAGGTCTCGGAAGGCATTTCATTAAATACACTGCTGATACGCAAATACTGGCCAATCAGTTGTAATGCATAATAAACCGCCTGTTGTTTCCGCTCTATTTCCAATGTCTTGGCATGGATCAGTGAATGAAAAGCCAGACTCAGGTTTCTGCATAACTGCATACTGAGTTTTGCTATTTTTATAGAGATGTGTTTATTTTTTTTATTTGGAGTATTGTTTAGCGTAGAGGACAAGGTGTTTGATAAATGGAGGGTTGTCGGAGTGAGTTTGATCAAAACAGGAAAAACCAGTTGATGATCGTATTCAATCTTTCTTAACTGATTGATTGCTTTGTTCAACTGACTGCCTGCGTTGACAGTACTGAGCGAACTGATGGATTCCAGCCATGTGGCGGCTGAATCATCGCTGAGTTCAAAAGGTAATGGGGTGCTATTTGACATGGCGATATAACAGTATTTCAGAAAATATTATTTTGAATTTCAGGTAACTATTCAGCATATTTATGTCATCAGTGACAAATAAGTTCATGTCGGATGGCATGAGCTTAAACAAGAATTTCGCTTGTGCATGGTGGACAGTGTCTATCTCTATTACCATTAAGTTAGGTCACTTTGTTAATTGTAGTGCTGGCTGTGAGTGCGGATTTTTATCCGCGCAGCGCGAATGCATTCGCACCTACACGCAGACCTCGAAATTTCTTAACTTAAATAGCAGTGATGCCGTATTACATTTCTTACGCGAATTCAGGACGTTAATATGCTGGATAGTTACAATCTTAGTTAAATTGTGATTATTTTCTGAGAAAAACCCTGCATTTTTATTACTGTCAAAATGTTTTTTCAGGGAAAATCCAGAACTCTTTACCAGATGTCATAAGTTGTATTAGTTTGGACTTGGTCTGAACAGAAGAAGAGAAATAAAAGATTTATCGCCATTGAAAACTAATAACATCAGCCCTCGTACTGAATAAAATAGGATAGAAATGTCTGTTTCAAAGCAGCAAATTATTGTGATAACGGTGACATTAGCTGTTGCATTAATTGTTATTACGCCTTTATGTGGATGGATATTTTATTGTGGCTGTACCTGGCCCGGCTTGGGTTTGGATTCGGGCTGTAATTTCTATAGTAATATGGTTTTGCATAAATGTCCTTGGTGTGTTTCTTTAAAATCTGGCGTATTTGCTGTTTTACTGTCCGTGTTTGCCGGATTAACCGCGGCTTTTAAATGGGGGGGAGGAAAAGCAGGTATCGGAGAAATTTGCAGAGGCATTGTTGTCGGTCTGACTGTGTTTTTTTGTACAGCAGTTATTTGGGGTTGGGTTACGGCTTTATTGCAAGGATATTCTTTGTATTGGACAGTGTTTTTAGACGCTACGATCAATTATGTATTTTAATGAATTTTTCAAATTCATTTAAAGGTAAGGGCTTACTGAAATAATATCCCTGGGCATAGCGACATTGTGGATTTAACAGAGCCAATTGTTGTTGGTTCTCAACGCCGGTTGCAATGACTTTGATACCCAGTTTGTTGGCCAGGGTGATAATGGTTTCCACTAATATGGCATTGGTAGGATCGTCAATCATACTGTGAATATAAGAACGGTCAATTTTTATCACATCTACCGGAAATTTTTTCAAGTAACTCAAAGAAGAGTAACCGGTACCAAAACCATCCAGGGAAATGTGAATGCCTTCCCGTTTTAATTTTTCGATGCTATTCAGGTAGTTGTATTTTTCGTCAATAAATATTTTTTCGGAAATTTCGAAAGTAATGCAGTCCGGCGGTATTTGCTTGTTTTTTAAAATACTCAGCCATTTGATATGACATTCGGATAAATTGTATTGGGCAACGGATTGATTCAATGATATTTGCATGAGGGGTAACTCTAAGGTTGACCAGCGCTGAAGATTGCTGGCAACTTCTTCTATAACCCAATTACCGATTTCCCGAATCAGGCCGCTGTCTTCTGCAACAGGAATAAAATCATTTAACGGAACATAGCCAGATTGTGGCTGATTCCAGCGCAGTAGGGTTTCGGCGCAGGCCACCTTGTGCGTGATGACATCCATTATGGGCTGATAATGCAGAGTGAATTCCCGGTTAGTCATTGCTAAGCGCATATCGTCAATCAGTTGCAGGCGTTTTTCTGTTTCTTGCTGTAATGCCCGGGTATAAAAGTAGTAGCTGTTATGGCCGTTATTTTTGGCCATATACATAGCGCTGTCAGCATTTTCCTGTAAGCGTTCACTATTATCACCATCATCCGGGAAGATAGTGATACCGATACTTCCGGAAATGAAAATTTCTTGTTGATCAATGAATACAGGTTGTTTAAAGGTATCGAATATCTTGCGGACAATTAATTCCGCGTCAGTTGCCTTATCCAGTTCAGGTACAATAATGGAAAATTCATCGCCGCCTAATCTGGCAACAGTATCCGAATTTCTGACTGCTGTTTGCAGCTTTTTAGCCGTTTCCTGAAGAAGAATATCGCCGGCATGATGACCGAGGCTATCGTTTACCCATTTGAATTTATCCAGATCCAACAGCATTAAGGCGAGTTTACTGTTATTTCGTTTTGTCAGTTTGACCGCATTATTCAACCTGTCCAGAAATAAGCTGCGATTCGGTAGCTGAGTTAATGGATCATAATTAGCCTGAAATTGAATGGATTCTTCATGCGCTTTTTGTTGGCTGATATCCCTTAATACTGAAATTGATTGGGAAATACGGCCAGTGGCGTCTTTCAGGATAGAAATTGATTGCCAGACCGGAATATAATGGCCATCGCGATGGCGAATCAAAACTTCACCTTGCCAGAAATTTTTGTTTTTCAGGTGCTCGGCTACGTGTTTAAAAAATGCCTTATCAAATTTTTCAGTATTGAGAACAACTGATTTCTGTTTAAGGATTTCCTGTTCTGAATAGCCACTGATTACGGTGAAAGCATTATTAACCGAAATAATCCGTTTTTTAGCGTCAGTGATAAAAACAGCATCTGCTGTGTTGTCCAGAAAAGACAGTTTCAGTCGTAAGTTTTGGTCGCTGAGTGAGTGTGAGGACAGTATTTGTAAATTACCATGTAATCGCTTGACTATTCCATTGTTATCAACATCAGCATTAATCCGGGTGTGATAAGTGGTTATCTGGATATTATCTGATAAATAACGGAAACAGTATTCAACCGGTTCGTGGGAAAATAAACAAATATTATTTTGTGTTTTAAATCGGGCTAAATCTTCCAGATGAATTTTTGCTGTGAATTCATCATAGGTTAATGTAGATTGAACTGAATTTTGTGGTGGTGACCAATATACAAGATTCTGCGATGGAAAATATTCCCAGTGTGACGTTTTTGGAAGATGGCTTGTTTTTGAAGGAAGGTGAGTGATGCTTTTTGGCTTTTTTAAGGGTATTTTTCGGGGCTGATGTTTTTCAAAAATCTGGAAAACGCTCAGGGTGAGGTGGTCAAAATATTTCTGGATTAAGCTTTTTTTTATAACATTGTCAATACATCCCAAATGCATTGCTTTAGTTATCTGTTTGCAGTCCTTTTCGGCGCTGACAATAATAACAGGCGGCATGGTTCGCTGTGTTTTTAAACGTTCCAGCAAAGCAAAGGCATTGGGTGTGGGCGTCAAAAAGTCAACAATTAACAAATCATATGGGTGACGATGTATTATAGTAGTGAACTCTTGTTCATTATCTGTTGTGGTGACTTGGTAACCTTTCCACTCAAGGCGCATTTTGACTTGAGAGCTTAAAAAGCTATTACTGTCCAGATAGAGTATACGAAAATTACCCATAAAGTTAATAGAGAAAAGATAGAAAGTTTATTGCATGGGTATAGCTGTCAGGCATACACATGTAATAGTTGGTTTATAGGGCGCCGCGCTTATACTATTTCAGAAAAATTGAAACACACAATATGTAGAACTACCTATGTATCAGCGATAGACCGCGTATTGTATATCATAACATTGGTATAGCTATATCTATTTAATAGTGAGCAGGTATTAGCCAACACCTTGAATTTTCAGATCATGCCGGTTTTTTCGGGGGGATATGGTTTTGTTGTGAAACTTTAAATTATTGGATAATTTGAGTATGTATTTTTTTATCATTTTGAGTTTGCTGATCAGTTATCTGGTTCATATTGAGCATAGGTGGTTAATATTTTTACTTTCGCCAATATCGCTGTACATAGGATTATTCGGGGTGGTTATGGCTTCAATACTGGCTTTACTCAAAAAACTTCCCTATAGCATTTGGTATGATTGGTTTGCAAGCAGCACCTTGTTGATATGGTATTACCACTGGTATCCTGACTTTCGCGATGGCTCTCCGATTTTTTATTTCTTCCCATTGTATTTTGCTTTGATTAGCGCGTTATTTTCCATCTTGTTTATCAAGCAACGGGAACAAATAGAAAAAGAAACGCTTGACTTTTTACAATGGCTGTCTGATTCCGGTCGTTTTAATCCGGCTGTTATTGTGGTGTTGGTGGGGCTGGGGTTGTTATTGACGCAACATTTCCTGCTCTATCCAGTAGCTATCACACTGTTGGTTGTGCGCTACGCTTTAGCTGCCACTTTGGAGAAATGAGCGGAAATACACTAAATCTACTGTTGACTTTTTGTAAGTGTAGAAGAATAAATAGAAAATAAAGTTGCCCACAAAAGCTGTGGATAACTCTGTGGATTATATGCGAGAAGCCGCTGTTAAGTCCCGTGTTTATTACAGCTCTGTTAAATTGTATAAAAAATATACAGAACATGTTGAATTTAAATATCAATAGCTTACGTTTGTTTGATAACAGTTGACAGTGTGTTTTTTGTGTAATCGACGGGTATGCGGGATAAATTTAGTGAGATGTGTATAGTTGCTTTTGCTGATAGAGTTTTCTTTTCTGCAGAAGTTGTATGAAAATTGATTTAAAACTCACGGCAATTGATCTGATAAACAGAGAGGAATTATTCATGATTAATAAATCATCGCTGAATAGGCCTAATCCAGTGGCATTAATTCCGGTTCATCCGGCCATAGAAGAATATATGCGTACTCTGGTTTCGCAATCAGATCACAGGATACTGGAGGAAATGGAAAACTATGCGCAAAAAAATAATTTTCCTATCGTTAATCGTTTGGTCGGAGTTTTTTTAGAAACTATGGCTAAATCTGTATCTGCTCAGCGTGTTTTTGAGTTTGGCAGCGGTTATGGCTATTCCGCATACTGGTTTGCAAAAGCAGTTGGCGTTGACGGCGAAGTGATGTGTACTGATGGCGATGTAACCAATCTGGAGAAGGCGAAAATTTATCTGCAAGCTGTAGAACTATGGGATAGGGTTGCCTTCAAGACCGGTTTGGCGCAGGATATTTTTGCCCAAACAGAGGGTCTGTTTGATATTTGTTATAATGATGCCGATAAAGGCGATTATCCGGCAATATGGCAAATGGCAAAACAGCGAATTCGTCCTGGAGGTCTCTATATTGCCGATAATGTGCTCTGGCATGGGAGGGTGGCGGTAGACTATTTTGAAGATATTGTGCCCGGCTGGACAGAAGCCATTCTGGAACATAATCAACTTATATTTCATGATCCTGATTTTGATGCTTTCATTAATCCAACGCGGGACGGAATTGTGGTTGCCAGGAGGAAATGTATATGAGTCAGGCGTATTATTCAGTCTGGAAAGATAGTTGAGCGCCAAATTATAGTGCAAGATATTGGATTCACAGTGCTTTACAGACACAGAGTGGTGTTTTACAAAAATTTACTATTTTTTTGGTGATTGCAGGGTATTCATCAATGACTTACGGTGGTTTTTTGGGGAATATCCATTTTTAGTGAAACTTTAAACCGTTACCGGTCAGTGGGTCTTTGACTAACGCATGGGGAGTTGTAATAATCCTGTGAATTGCAGGTGCTAAATTATCTGGGAGGCTGTTCGGGAAAAGGAGCCCGGTTTGAGCGGAGAAGAACCGTTTACTTTTGAATTACCTCTTAATGCTGTCAAAACGAATATAGGAGATACAGGCTCAATGTCAAAAGACACGTTATCGATAAGACATAATCGAACCGGAAAACAAGTGGAATACCCATTATTAAGTGGGACGTTAGGCAAAGATACAGTTGATATTCGTTCTTTATATAAAGATCTCGATTGTTTTACATATGACCAGGGGTTTGTAGTCACAGCCAGTTGTCAAAGTCATATCACCTACATTGATGGTGATAACGGCGTTTTATTATATCGGGGTTACCCGATAGAACAACTTGCTGAGAATTGTGATTATCTGGAAGTAGCCTATTTGTTGATGAATGGCGATTTGCCCACGGACACTGAATTTGCGCAATTTTGTGATGAAATAGCCCACCGTGCCATTCTCCATGTTTCACTCAGAAACTTTTTTGAAGGCTTCAGCTATGATGCACACCCTATGGCAATGTTGGTGGGTGTCGTGGGTTCTTTATCGGCTTTTTATCGTAGTGATTCGAATATGGAAAATCCTGAGCATCGCCGGATTTGTGCAGCGCGAATGATTGCCAAAATGCCGACGATAGCGGCGGCCTCTTATCGGCATTCAGTCGGAAAGCCTTTTGTTTATCCGCGTCTGGATCTTAATTATTGTGAAAATTTTCTGAATATGATGTTTTCACGATCATCGCCAAACTATATTGATCCTAATTATATCTTTGATCCGCGGGAAGTTAAGGCGCTTAACTTGTTGTTTATTTTGCATGCCGATCATGAACAAAATGCCAGTACGTCCACTGTTCGCCTGGCCGGTAGTACAGGCGCAAATCCCTATGCCTGTATAGCGGCGGGAATTGCCGCATTATGGGGGCCGGCACATGGCGGCGCCAATGAAGCGGTTCTGAATATGCTGGATGAAATCGGCACGGTAGAGCGTATTCCTGAATATATTGCTAAAGCGAAAGATAAAAATGACCCTTTCCGACTAATGGGATTTGGTCATCGTGTCTATAAGAATTTCGACCCTAGGGCAACTATTATTCGCAAAACCTGCCATGAAGTTTTAAGCTGCTCAGAAAAACACGAACCGTTATATGAACTGGCCTTGGCCTTGGAAGAACATGCCCTTAAAGATGAATATTTTATAGAGAAAAAACTTTATCCTAACGTCGATTTTTATTCCGGCATTATTTACAAGGCGCTGAATATTCCTGTTGATATGTTTACGGTGATGTTTGCAATTGCCAGAACTTCCGGTTGGTTGGCTCATTGGCTGGAAATGACGGCCGACCCTTCAACTCCAATCGGTCGACCTAGACAATTGTATCTGGGACCGAAGAAGCGGGATTTTATCGCTATGACAGAACGTTAACAGTTATAGGCAAGAATATTACAACGGGGGGTAATAATTTGGAAACCATATATAGATTAACATTGGCTGATGCCAAACGAGTTGCCAATGCTGCAGAAACAGAAGCGCGATTTAACAACTGGGATGTTGTTATTGCCATTGTCGATCAAGGTGGACATTTACTTTATCTGCAGCGTGAATATGCGCAGTTGGGCAGTATAGACGTGGCTATCAGTAAAGCTAAGACAGCTTTACATTTCCGGTGTCCGACTAAAGCTTTAGCGGAGATGGTAGGCGAAGGAAAACTGGGATATTTGTCTATGCCCCAAATGTTGCCAATTGAAGGCGGTGTTCCGCTTATCCATAATGGACAGGTTGTTGGTGCGATAGGTATCAGCGGGGTTAAATCAATTGAAGATGGACAAATAGCGAGAGTGGGGGCTAAAGCGCTTTAATGAGTTTACCGAGAAATGATGAAAAAACAAAAAATAGCAAGGTGACTGAATATGAGGCATCTGTTCAGAGAATATCTTTTACCGAACAGCACAAACCTGTAGAAATTGGCGGTGACAATGGACCAGAACCCACCCGCTACGGTGATTGGGAAAAAAATGGCCGTTGTTTTGATTTCTGAATACTCTAATGGAAATTATCGAAATGAATAAAAACAGACCCCTGTCTCCACATCTTCAAGTCTATAACCTGCCACTGACCGGACTCATCTCGATAACGCATCGTATCACCGGTATTATGTTGTCAGTCGGGTTGATTTTTTTTGTCTATATAATTTTCAACATAGCTTCAGGAGAACAGGCTTATCAAAACATGCAGAGCATTACTGATATGCTGATTGTTCGATTGCTTTATTGGGGGTTTATTTATGCGTTGTTTTTTCACCTTTGTCATGGTGTTCGTCATCTTATCTGGGACAGCGGAGTCAGCTACCAACATGACTCTATGAATCGCAATGCTTGTATAGAACTGGCCGCATCAATTATTTTAACGCTGGTTACTTTTCTTATTTTCTGAAGGATTCTGTATGGACTTTAAAACACCTTTGGCTCGCGCTCAGGGGTTGGGGGCAGCAAAAACAGGTACGGGACACTGGTGGTTGCAACGGGTCACCGCTGTTGCCTTGATTCCATTGAGTTTCTGGTTAATCAGTTTACTTGATATGGCTATCAATGCGCCGTTTGAGGATACAGTGAGTTGGTTATCTTCTCCATTCAATACTGTATGTGTGGTTTTTTGGGTATTGGCTGTATTTTATCATTCGGCATTAGGGTTGCAGGTTGTGATTGAAGACTATGTCTCGACAGAATGGTTGAGGATTGTGTCTATCTGGGGCGTTAAGCTGGTTTTTATGTTTTTCGTTCTCATGGCATTGATCGCTATTTTTCGCATTATTACAGCAGGATAAATCATGTTGTCAGGATACAAAATTATTGAACATCAACATGATGTTGTTGTGGTCGGTGCGGGTGGAGCCGGATTGCGAGCTACTTTTGGCATGGTGGAAAAAGGCTTGAAGACAGCCTGTATTACCAAGGTCTTTCCGACCCGAAGTCATACAGTGGCGGCGCAAGGTGGTATTAGCGCCGCACTCGGCAATATGGGCGAAGATGACTGGCGCTTTCACATGTATGATACGGTAAAAGGTTCCGATTGGCTGGGTGATCAGGATGCTATTGAGTATATGTGCAGAGAAGCCATTCCGGCGGTACTTGAACTGGAGCATTATGGCGTCCCTTTTTCACGTACAGCAGAAGGTAAGATATATCAACGCGCCTTTGGCGGCATGACCACGCATTTTGGCGAAGGCACCGCTCAAAGAACCTGTGCGGCAGCTGATGTGACCGGACACGCCATTTTACACACCTTATATCAACAGGCGCTGAAACATAAAGCCGAGTTTTTTGTAGAATATATCGTTCTTGATTTGATTATGGACGGTGACGAGTGTCGCGGTGTGTTAGCCTGGTGTCTGGAAGATGGTTCCTTGCATTTATTTCGTGGACATCAAACCGTTTTGGCAACGGGGGGGTATGGCCGTTGTTATTTTTCCTGTACTTCAGCACATACGGTGACCGGTGATGGTAATGCCATGGTGTTAAGAGCTGGCTTACCCTTGCAGGATATGGAATTTATCCAGTTTCATCCTACCGGAATCTATGGCGCCGGTTGTCTGATTACAGAAGGTGTCAGAGGTGAGGGTGGGTATTTAACCAACTCGGAAGGTGAGCGTTTTATGGAGCGCTATGCGCCTCATGCCAAAGACCTGGCTTCACGGGATGTGGTCAGTCGAGCCATGACCATTGAAATTAACGAAGGCCGGGGTGTCGGGCCTTTAAAAGATCATACTTATTTGCATATCGAACATCTTGATCCTGCAATTATTTACGAAAGATTGCCAGGGATTGCAGAAACTTCCCGTATTTTTGCCGGAGTTGATGTGACTAAAGAACCGATTCCGGTGATTCCTACAGCTCATTACAATATGGGAGGAATTCCAACCAACTATAAAGCGGAAGTGGTTACCCTAAAAGATGGCGATCCTGATGCGGTGGTGCCGGGGCTGATGGCTATTGGTGAAACCGCTTGTGTGTCCGTTCACGGAGCTAATAGGCTGGGTTCCAATTCATTGCTGGATATTGTGGTTTTTGGACGTTCTGCGGCAATTCGCTGTGCGCAATTGATCAACCCCGGTTCGGCGCATAAACCTTTGCCGGGCGATGCCTGCGATAGGGCGCTAAGCCGATTTGATCATATCCGTCAGGCTAGGGGCGATCGTAAAACAGCCGATATTCGTCTGGATATGCAAAAAGTCATGCAATCCAGAGCGGCCGTCTTTCGCACGGGCGCAACTCTGGAACAAGGGATTGCAGAAATGCAACAGGTAGTTGAATCCTTTAACAATGTCAGTATTGAAGATAAGTCTTTAATATGGAATACCGATCTTGTGGAGACACTGGAGCTGGATAATTTACTCAGTCAGGCGACAGTTGCCATTAATGCCGCCGGAAACCGTAAGGAGAGTCGAGGTGGTCATGCGCGTGAAGATTTTCCGGATCGCGATGATAAAAACTGGATGAAACATACTCTGACCTGGCTGGAAAATAATCAGACCAGAATTGATTACCGACCTGTGCATATGGTCACATTAACCGATGAAGTCGAGGTTATTCCGCCCAAAGAGAGGGTTTACTGATGGTTGAATTTACACTGCCAAAGAATTCCAGACTGATTAAGGGTAAAACTTTTAAAGCGGCGGAAAATACCCGAAATATTCGTCGATTTGAGGTTTATCGCTGGAACCCCGAGGCCGGCGACAACCCCCGTATTGATGTCTATGAAATTGATATGGACAGTTGTGGGCCGATGGTGCTGGATGCCATATTGAAAATCAAAAACGAAATAGACAGCACCTTGACTTTCAGACGTTCATGCCGCGAAGGGGTATGTGGTTCCTGCGCCATGAATATCAATGGTAAAAATACCTTAGCGTGCACTAAAGCCATTGCGGATTATCCTGGAACTGTAAAGATTTTTCCGTTACCCCACCTGCAAGTGATTAAGGATCTGGTGGCGGATATGACCCACTTTTATGCGCAATATGCGTCTATTAAACCGTGGATAGAAACCCAAACACCACCGCCAGCCGATACTGAAAGGCTGCAAAGTAAAGAGGAGCGGGCTAAGCTGGATGGGTTGTACGAATGTGTGTTGTGCGCCTGTTGCTCAACCAGTTGCCCAAGTTATTGGTGGAACAGTGATCGTTATTTGGGGCCGGCCATATTGTTGCAGGCTTATCGCTGGCTGGCCGACAGTCGGGATGAAAATACCGGTGAACGTCTGGATAATCTTGAAGATCCATTCAAATTGTATCGCTGTCATACGATTATGAACTGTACTGATACCTGTCCGAAAGGTCTTAACCCTGCCAAGGCCATTGGTGAAATTAAGAAACAGTTACTGCAAAGACATGAAGGTTGATGTCTAACCTGAAAAAATTAAGATGGCGTTGTCGGCGAGGGACGCAGGAACTGGATATTATGCTTTTGCGTTATCTGGAGCAATGTTATTTGCAGGCGGATAAACAGGAACGACAGATATTTCTACAGTTATTGGCGTTGGAGGATGACGATTTATTGCACTACCTTATAGGTCATTCAATACCTGAAGCGGAAACCTTATCTATATTGATTAACAAAATCCGTAAGTTGAAAGCGATCTAATTGCCTGCTGATTATTAATAATATCGTGATTACTCAGCGTATATATACATTTAATATCAGTCGCTTAAAGCAACTGATATTAAAGACTTACTATTTATTTAATACCGCTGGATATTATGATTTTTTCTTCATTAACTTCATGTCCTTCATGATAATCAGATACCAAGAGAGTATTACGGCATTAGTATCCATCTAACTCAGCCGGATTGCCATTCTTACATGCAGCGGATCAGTTCATCGGCAAATTCACTGCATTTAATTTCACTGGCATTTTCCATTAAACGGGCAAAATCATAAGTCACCTTTTTAGCGTTGATCGCGTTATTCATGGCATTGATAATGGTATCAGCCGCTTGTGTCCAGCCTAGGTAGCGTAACATCATTTCACCGGAAAGGATTAACGAGCCGGGATTTACTTTATCCAGGTTGGCATATTTGGGTGCTGTACCGTGTGTAGCTTCAAATACTGCGGTGCCGGTTTGATAATTAATATTACCTCCCGGTGCAATGCCAATACCGCCAACCTGAGCCGCCAGAGCATCCGATAAATAGTCACCATTCAAATTCATGGTGGCAATCACGTCGAAATCCTTTGGTCGGGTCAAAACCTGTTGCAGGGTAATGTCAGCGATTGTATCTTTGATTAGAATGCGACCATTTTCCAGAGCTTCCTGCTGTTCGTCATTAGCGGCCTGTTCGCCGGATTTAGCCTGGGTTTTTGCCCATTGAGCCCAAGTATAAGTTAGATCAGAAAATTCCCGTTCAGCGAGTGCATAAGCCCAGTGTCGAAATGCCCCTTCAGTGTATTTCATAATATTTCCCTTATGTACAATGGTGACGCTTTTACGATTATTAGCAACAGCATAGTCTATGGTCGAACGCATCAATCGTTCGGTGCCTTCCTGTGAAACTGGTTTTATGCCAATACCGGAAGTTTCCGGAAAACGAATTTTACGGAAGCGTTCAGGAAAATGCTCCTGCATTAATTGTAAAAATCGTGCATTGTCTTCTGTTCCTTGTTCAAATTCTATGCCGGCATAAATATCTTCAGTATTTTCCCGAAAAATAACCATATCAACTGCCGCAGGGTTTTTGACCGGAGACGGTACGCCTTGGAACCAGCGCACGGGACGTAAACAAACATACAAATCCAGCATTTGCCTTAAAGCAACATTCAAAGAGCGGATACCTCCGCCGACCGGCGTAGTTAGCGGCCCCTTGATAGCTACTTTATATTGTCGACAGGCCGCTACTGTGTCATCAGGCAACCAGGTGCCAAACAGCTTGTTGGCTTTTTCACCGGCATAAATTTCCAGCCATTGAATCTGTTTTTTTTCACCGTAAGCGGCTTTAACGGCAGCGTCGAGTACTCGTACAGTCGCTCGCCAGATATCCGGTCCGGTTCCGTCACCTTCAATAAATGGAATAATCGGTTTATCGGGCACTTGCAGTGTGCCGTTTACCATTGTAATGGAATTTCCATTGGCGGAGGGAGTAAGAGCTGACATGATATTTTCCTTTTAAAAATATAGTTGGAGGAAAAGGGCGTTAATTCTGTTATAAGTGATCTGAGAGGACGATTGTATATTGAATACAGATGAATTACTCAGACTTTCTCATGTAACAAATTTTGTCCTGGAGGTGTCGGCGGTCTCCGTTGTTCCGGTTTACCCTGTTGTACCTCAATTAACCCCGGGTTGATATTATTATTTTTCAGTTGTTGCTTGAGATAATCCAGATGATTGTGAATTTTTGTCACAGTACCCGGATGTTCACTCCAGAACCGGGTGTTGACGATATGATCACAGCACACAAGCTTGCAGTGAATGGTTCCTAGGTTGGGCGGGGAAATGCTCAAACTGACTGACCAGTTGTTTTTTCTCTCCGGTTTATCTGATTCTCGATCCTGTTCAATTTCAATACTGATTTTTTCAGCGTGATTGTTATTGACATAAGGCAATTCAAGAGACCAGATTTGTTTGTTTCCTTCTTCTTTGGGGAGTGAGTTTAATTGGTCAAGGATGATTTTTGCCAAAGAATTATTGGATTTTTGCAGTAGATCCCGGATGATATTCAGTTCATTAGACTGTGATTGTTGTTCCGCTTTAATAGCCGGTTGTTGTTTCAAATAATCAATCAGTTTAAGCAGCTTAAGTTTAAAGTCATTCTGCAAGCTGATATCTGAGGGCTTGTTTGGCTGAGTTAATTTGGCTTCTAAAAACTGACCGGAATTCAGTATGTGTTGTTTCAGAGTCGTGGCGTTGGTTAATTGTGATTTTTGTGGCAGATTTTGCAGTATTTCTAGTGCTAGTCTTTTCAGGGCTTCCGGTACGGTCGTATTTTTTTTTAGTACAGAAATGCTGGTTAACAGTTGCGAAACCAGCACCACTGGTGACTCCTGAATGGGTAGCAAGCGTCTAAAAGTTTCAACAAGTTGCTGTTCAATGACGGCAGTCGGTTTATTGTCTACAATTTTAAATTGTGGCTGATTACCGGATTTTATGACTTCCAGCGTGATAAACTGGGGCATTTTTATTGCTGACAGCTTGGTGCTTTTATCTGACGGGGTGTTTGACAGATTGGATATTTGTCCGATCAGCAAAGTAATGATTGGTTTGGCGGGCGTTTTTAAGTCGTCTGGCTGGCGGGGAGAAACAATGAGCCCCGTCAGGTTTTTGTCGGTCATTTCCAGGATGCGGACAGTTAAACGCTGACCGTTGACCAGTTGATTCAAGACGGTTAAAGACTGTGTTTTAATAGATTTTTCTGATTGAGGTAAAATCTGCTGGAGAATAATGGTATTAATTTTTGAGGGTGTTGTTTCGGAGCTGGTTTTTGTCGATTTTGATTGTTCAGGTAGATCAATAACGGAAAATTCCAGAAATGGTTGTAATTTAATAACCTGAATATTCAAGGTTTGACCTTGTTTGACATTGACAGCCTGATTAGCTTGTACCTGAATGAATTTATTGGCAAGTTGTAAAGTAAGGATATTCTGGTTCGGGTTTGTCTGAATGACTTTTACATCCAGTTGCTGATTCAATTGTAATGCTGAAGAAATATTATTACCTTGAGTAATAGCCAGAGATGCAGCTGGTAAAGGTATTTTAATATCCATTGCTTAATTAAGCATTTGCCGAATATGCTCAATTTCATCCTTGGCCTGGTCAAGGATATTTATACTCTGATCGGCATCAAGCTGTCCGGCCGCCAGTTTTTTATAAGCCGGTAATTCATCCATTTTCGGCATTTTTTTGATGTCGATTTTACCAATATAACTGTGTAATTGAGACACCATGACAATATCCGTGTAATCGGCTTTTTCACCGCTATCCCGATACCAGTTTTCTGAATGCCTGATCACCGCCTCAAAATCAGTTGGAAAATCCCATTTGCGGATAATTTGTATGCCGATTTCATTTTTCAGTTCTTTTATGGTTTCTGCCAGATCTTTAGGGCTGGCTAATATTTCCGGGCTTTTATCAGCATAAGCTAAAATGGGGACGATACCTATATCATGAACCAAGCCGGCCAACATGGCTCGGTCAGGATCAAATCCCGGTGTTTTATGAGCAAATACCGCGCTAATTGCGGCAACATAACTACTATGCGACCATAATTCCTGCATCTTGCGGCGAATAATATAGGATTTCGCGGTAAATACTGATTTTAAGGCAAATGCGGTAATAATATCTTGAGACGCTTTCAAGCCGAGGCGAGTTAATGCTTCGGGACAACTTTCTATTTTACGTCGACCGCGATATAATGGGCTGTTGGCAATTTTGATCAAGCGTGCGGTAATGCTGGGGTCAATTTGTACGACTTTGGCTATTTTACTGTTATTGGCTTTTTCATCGTTAATAGCCCGACGGATTTTAAATGACACATCAGGAATAGTTGGCAAGGCCAGCTTATCTGATTGCATGTATTTGTAGCAGTTCAGATATAAACGATTTCTGGCAAGATTTGTGGCCTTTTGGGTTTTTACAGCGTTGGACATAAAATTTGGTAACGGATTAACTCATGGCGGTGTCAACGGTTTTTATCAAAGACTTTGCAGGTCATGGGTGTTTTTTCGGATACTCAAAATAAAGCTATCTGTTTTTCTTATTCATCATATTGGCAACCCGTTTCAGGTCTTCTTCGGTATCAACACCTGCTTCCGGTGTTTTTTCAACTATGTGTACGAGAATCTTTTCGCCATACCACAAAACCCGTAATTGTTCCAATGATTCAATTGCTTCCAGAGGTGAAGACCGCCAGGCACAATAGCGCTGTAAAAATTTGACAGTATAAGCGTACATTCCGATATGTCTTAAAAAGCGCTGGTGTGGATTATCAGTATTAACATGCGTGGGAAAAGAAGCCCGATCCCAGGGTATGGCAGCCCGACTGAAATAGAGCGCATAAGCCGCTTTATCCACTACCACTTTAACAATATTGGGATTAAAAATTTCATCTGGGTCGTGAATTTCTGCTGCCAATGTGGCCATTCCTGCTTTATTTTGTCCGCCCAGTGCGCTGGCGACATTATTTATATAATCAGGGGGAATTAAAGGTTCATCGCCTTGTAAGTTAACAATGATGTCATCATTCGGCCAGTTCAATGTATCTGCAACTTCCGCTATGCGTTCGCTACCAGACTGATGGTCAGGGTCGGTCATGATTACCTGTAGTCCCAATTGTTTTACAGCCGCTAAAATACGCTGATCATCGGTCGCTACCACCACTTGTTCCGCATTAGCCTCCAATGCCCGTTGGCAAACATGGGCAATCATCGGTTTACCGGCAATATTCAATAACGGTTTTCCCGGCAAACGGGTTGAACCGTAGCGGGCAGGAATAACAACTTTAAATGTACAAGTCATTGTTTATAGGGATGTCCGCGCCTGATGTGAATGTGCGCCGGATTTGTTTTTTAGCGCTTCGACTTCTTCATTGTTTAATTCGCGTGCTTCATCTTCCAGCATGACGGGAATCTCATCACGTATTGGAAATGCCAGACGGTCAGCTTTACAGATTAATTCCTGATTTTTTTTATCATATAGCAAAGAACTTTTACATAAAGGACAGGCCAGTATATCGAGTAGTTTTTTATCCATGAGTTTTAGCTTTTAATAGTTTTAGTAAGTGTTGAGAAAATTGTGGTTGTGGATCGGCTTTTATTGGTACATACCAATGTTTATCCTGTGCAAAGCCAGTACATTTGACAGCATCTTTTTCTGTCATCAATACGGGTTTTTCGTCTTTAAAATTAATCTCTGCAGATGAAAATATATGATGATCAGGAAACGCATGTTGTTTGGACTGAATATTTTTTTGTGCTAAAAATTCAAAAAACCTGTCTGGATTTCCAATTCCGGCCAAAGCATGACAAGACTGTCCGCTGAATTCGCTTAATGGCCGGGTTTGCCCTGTTTTCAGATTAACTGCTTTATCACCGGCAAATTTCATTGAATATTCATTTTCTTCTTTAGAGTCGCCATTGACGATAACCAGATCGACTTCCTTTAAGCGTTCAGGAGGCTCTCGCAAAGGCCCGGCCGGTAGACAATAACCGTTACCGAAACGGCGCTGACCATCAATTACCACAATCTCAATATCACGTTGCAAGGCATAATGCTGCAAACCGTCATCGGAAATAATAATATTGCAATTGCAGTGCTTTAGTAGATAGCGTGCCGCGTCAACCCGGCTTTTACAAATCACTACCGGTATTTCGCATTGTCTGGCAATCAATACCGGTTCGTCACCCACCGCGGCCGGGTTGCTGTTGGCATTCACCAGTAGCGGTTGTTCATGATCCTGACCACCATAACCGCGACTGATGATTCCAGGTTTAAAAGCGGATTGTTCAAGATAATGAGCCAACCAAATCACTAATGGTGTTTTACCCGTGCCTCCAACAGTAAGATTGCCAACGACAATTACCGGAACAGGCAATTTAGCGCTTTTATAAAACCCTTTTCGATATAAAAAACGGCGTATCCGGATAATATCTACATAAATCATCGACAAAGGCATAATCCAGGTGGAAATATACATTTCTTTGTACCAGGCATCCTGAAACCATTTTATCAGTGTTTTTTTCATTAGCTTACCGGTGCATTTTTAGTTGCAAAGGTGATGCGTTTAAAGCCTAATTGACTGGCGATATCCAATGCACTGATGACGGCCTGATGTGGGGTTTTACCATCGGCGCTGATGACAAAAGGCATTTGTCTGGAATTGCCGGCTGCTTGCCTCAGCGCTCGTTTTAGCGTTGATAATTTCTGATTGATTAATTGATGAAATTGTCCTTTTTCATCAGAAATAAAATAAACCCCTTCAGCATCAATCATTAAAGTGATCACTTTCTGTTTGTCTTCAGATTCGATTCCCCGGGCTTCCGGCAGATTAATTTTCAATTCGGTCTGACGATTAAATGTGGTGGTGACCATAAAAAAAATTAGCAGCAGAAATACCACGTCAATCATTGGTGTCATGGACAATTCCAGCGGTTGTTTTTTTTGGCGGTGGAAATTCATTATTCCTCCTCTCGGTCGCCATGCATCATGTCAATTAAGCGCAATGATTCTTCTTCCATATTGACAACATATTCATCAACCAGTCGTTCAAAATAACGATGGAAAATAAGACTGGGAATAGCGATGGTCAAGCCGGCCGCTGTAGTAATCAACGCCTCAGAAATACCGCCCGCTAAAATACCCGGATCACCGACGCCATGAATCATGATGGCAGAAAATACTTTAATCATACCGACAACAGTTCCGAGTAAGCCTAGCAAAGGGGTAATGGAAGCAATTGTACCCAATGCATTCAAATATCTTTCCAACTGATGAACAACCTGATGACCGGCCTCTTCTATACTGGTTTTCATCATCTCGCGGCCATGTTCGCTATTGGATAGACCGGCAGCCAGAACAGTTCCTAATGGTGAGCTGACTTTAATGCGCCTCAAGGTAACGTCATCCAGCTTTTTATCCCGGTGTAACTTCCATATATGCGGCACCAATTCTGCCGGTAAAATCTTCTTGCGTTGTAAAGACCAGAATCGCTCACCGATTATTCCCATAGCTCCTATGGAACACAGAATAATCGGTAACATCATCCAACCGCCGTTTTTAATCAGTTCAAACACGTTAATTCCCAGCTATTATTTAATTCACTATTGATCATTAACATTCTAACTCAATAGCGAGCGTTTTTCCCGTCCCACCCAGATGAAGGCAATCAGGAAAGCGATGCAACAGACCCCGGCGGCAATGGAATAAACAAAGGTTGCACCAAATGTATCCCAAAAATAGCCACTGTATAAACTTCCCAACATGCCACCCAAACCAAAACTCATGCTGCTGTATAAGGCCTGTCCTTTGCCCTGATGCTGAATACCAAAATACTGATGTACAAAATGAATCGCTGCCACATGAGAGGAGCCGAAAGTGGCGGCATGCAATAGCTGGGCAGTAATCATCAAGGCCATTGAATCAGCACAATGAGCAATTATTAACCAGCGGATAATGCTCAAAAAAATACTGATCAATAAAATAATCCGCAAGGAAATTCTGTTTAGCAGTTTTTTCATGGTTATGAACAACATGATTTCCGCACACACTCCCAGCGCCCACAACATCCCTATCTGAGTCCCGGAATATCCGTAATTATTCAAATAAATCGAATAAAAGACGTAATATGGCCCATGCGCCAGTTGTAACAACATATAAACGACAATAAAGGCTATCACCTCGGGACTTAGTATAATACGCCATATTCCCACGCTATCATGCGACGAAAAATTAGCCTGCGCTTCTGGAGTCAATAATGCAAGCAGCCAGATTAAACTCAGCAAAATCGTGAGAATATAGGGGAGGTATGAAATATCAAAATATTCCAGCAACCGTCCTATCCCAAGAACAGTAACGATAAAGCCAACCGAACCCCATAACCGGATTTGGCTGTAACGATGGGGTTCTTGTTGCAAATGAAACAGGGTCACTGCTTCAAATTGCGGTAATGCAGCATTCCAGAAAAAACTGAAACTAACCGTTATGACAGCAAACCACTGATAGCCGGTGAGCCATAAGAAACCTGCAAAAAACAAAGCTGCAAAAAATGAGGCAATACGAATGACTCGCAGACTCTTTCCGGTATGATCGGCAACCCAGCCCCATAGATTGGGGGCAATAATTTTTGTTGCCACCATCAAAGCGGACAACTCGCCAATTTCCAAAGCGGAAAAACCACTGTTTTCCAGATAAAGGCTCCAAAATGGCAGGAACCCGCCCAGTGTGGCAAAATAAAAAAAATAAAAACCGGATAAACGCCAGTATGGCAATTTCATGAAACTGTTATCAGCTAAAGAAAGGAACGCTTTTAATGCCACATTTTGACGGCATCTGGAAAATACACCAAATAAAGACTACTAATTTAAAACAGGACAAGGTTTTCACCTAATGAAGATAATTTGAATCTTCATATTTTTTCATGAAGAAAAATAACCACCTCCCAAATCTATATTCTCTCAAATGTCCAGTCAGAAAATGTACGCAATGCGCACCCTACCATTTAATCCCGACATTAATTGAGTTATGGATGTCGGTGTGGATTTATCCGCTGCTACATCCCTGTATATGTTTTATCTTAATACCGGCAGACCTGAGTCAACGTCAATATTTTGAGCCCGATGTCTTAACAAGTGATCCATGATGGTAATTGCCATCATCGCTTCAGCTATTGGCGTGGCTCTGATACCGACACAAGGGTCGTGGCGACCTTTGGTTTCAACCTCAATGGCTTGTCCTTTGGTGTCGATGCTTTTTCCGGCAATCCGCAAACTGGATGTTGGTTTTAAGGCAATACGGGCAACGATATCCTGCCCGGTAGATATACCGCCTAAAACCCCGCCGGCATGATTACTTAAAAAACCCTCAGGCGTGATTTCATCACGAAATGCCGTGCCTTTACTGTTGACACAATCGAAACCATCACCAATTTCCACTCCTTTGACTGCATTAATACTCATTAACGAATGTGCCAACTCAGCATCAATCCGGTCAAATATTGGTTCGCCCAAACCCGGCGGTACATTACGGGCAACTACATCAATCTTGGCGCCAATGGAATCTCCCTGCTTTCGCAAAGCATCCATATAGGCTTCAAGTTCAGCGATTTTATCAATATCGGGACAGAAAAAAGGATTACTGGAAATAACATTCCAATCCAACTTATCCATTTTAATGGGACCCAATTGCGATAAATATCCTCGTACTTCCACATTAAACAGTTGTTTAAGATATTTTTTCGCAATTGCACCGGCCGCCACTCGCATTGCCGTTTCTCTGGCTGATGAGCGACCGCCGCCCCGATAGTCACGAAAGCCATATTTATGGTGGTAGGTGTAATCAGCATGACCGGGGCGGAATGTTTCAGCAATATTGGAATAATCCCTGGAACGCTGATCGGTGTTTTCAATCAACAAGCCAATAGGGGTTCCTGTTGTTTTGCCTTCAAAGACACCGGATAAAATTTTAACCTTATCCGCTTCACGCCGCTGTGTGGTATGCCGGGATGTACCGGGCTTTCTCCTGTCCAGATCAATCTGAATATCCTGTTCTGATAATTCCATTCCCGGTGGACAACCGTCAACAATGCAACCCAGCGCCAGCCCATGACTTTCACCAAATGTGGTCACCGTAAATAATTTTCCTATTGTATTTCCCGACATAATTATAAAGCGTTTAAAAATAAAGAGTGATATTGACTGACTTGTTCGGCGGTCAACAAAAAAACACCATCACCGCCACGCTCAAATTCCAGCCAGTAAAAAGGGACTTCAGGAAATGTCTGTTGTAATGTTTCCGCACTGGAACCCACCTCAACAATCAAAATACCCTGTTCAGCCAGATAAGCACCCGCTTCAAGCAAAATACGCAAAACCAGATCAAGACCAGTTTGCCCACCTTTAAAACCAATTTCCGGTTCAGCATGAAATTCAGCCGGCAAGTCATTCCATTCGTCAATGCTAACATATGGAGGGTTGCTGACAATGATGTTATAAGGTTTCTCAGACAAAGCCACGAATAAATCAGATTGATACAATGTAACCTGTTCTTGTAACTGATGTTTGTCAATATTAATTCTGGCGACCTCACAGGCATCCGTTGACAGTTCAACGGCATCTATGTGGGCATCAGGAAAAGCATAAGCACAGGCAATAGCGATACAAGCGCTGCCGGTACATAAATCAAGAACATTATAAATCTGTGTTTCATTCACCCAGGGTTCAAAACGTTCCTCTATCAATTCAGCAATCGGAGATCGCGGTATCAATACCCGTTCATCGACATAAAATGACAGACCGGCAAAAACAGCTTCATGCGTTATATACGCGGACGGTTTGCGTTCATTTATTCTCTTGTTGATTAAATCAACAACTTCCTCCCTTTCTGATTTTGTCAGGATGGCGTCAAAATAGCTTTCCGCCAGATTATAGGGTTGATGAAGAGTATGTAACACAATGGCCGCCGCTTCATCCAGAGCCGTAGCGGTACCATGACCCAGGAAAATCCGATGAGCGGTAAACCGGCTGGCTCCCCAGCGGATATAGTCCCGAATACTGACAAGTGTTGTCGTAACCTCTGTTGATACTGGATTCATGGTTTTTAATAATAAGGGGCTGACACGGAATAATGTTATTTCAAGGCAGGATTTTAAACTAAACGCTAGTATTTTGTCTTGAAGCTAAAGTTTATGAGTTTAGATAAAAATATAACCACTTGATTATAAAACTTAAGTGTGCGCTAAAAGAGTATCTGCAGGTTGGTTTGAAATTACTTTAAAAGCGCAAATGAATCATGCCTTAAAACGACCTTTATTACCAGCTTTAACTATTGGTCTGCAATAATTTTAGTGGATAACGAGGTTGCCGAATTCTGACAACAGTGGTATGAAAATGATTGACCATCGGGCGGGATAAATGAACCGTCTTGGAGGTATCCATATCAACCTGATTGAAGTATTTACTTTTCTCAACTACAGTTGCAATAAGAACTGGACACTCGTTTTCTAAAAATGGATAAATTTAGTCGCATCTGGCAATTGCACAAGGAATTCAGTAATCGCAGAATTCCCGTCAAACTCGCTGAATTGGCCGAACGACTGGAATGCAGCGAAAAAACCATCAAACGAACCATTAAACAAATGCAGCAGGAATTAAACGCCCCGCTGGAATACCGGGCGGAATTCCATGGCTGGCGTTACGCGCCTGATCGAAAGGAAATCTTTGAACTGCCAGGACTGTGGATGAATGAAAACGAATTGCTTGCTTTGATCATGCTGTTATCAATTCTCGAAAGCTTTGGTAATGGATTACTCGGTGAGGAAATGCAGAGAACCAATACCTATATCACACAATTGTTACAAAGGCGTGGACTCGACAGAAGTGATATTGTTGCTAAATTAAAAATTCTACCCATTGCCCAAAAAGCGCTACCATCCCAAACACTTTACAGTATTAGTGAGGCATTGTTTAAAAACCATCAGGTTATTATAGATTACGTTGATTTTAACAATCGTGAAACTAGCCGCTATATCAGCCCACAAGCATTAGTGTACTATCGCGATAACTGGTATGTGGATGCCTGGTGTCATATGCGCTCGGATCTCAGAACATTTTCCATTGCCAGAATCAGAACTGTTATCCAGACAAACAAAAAGGCAAAGATAATCAATACGGATTTATTATCAGCCTATTTTTCAGAAAGCTACGGCATTTTTGCAGGTCAGCCAAAAAACACCGCCAAATTAAAATTTTCACCCACCATCGCCAGAGAAATTTCTATGCAATGCTGGCATGGAAAACAAACTGGATATTGGGATGGTAAACATTATGTATTAGAAATTCCTTACGATAAAAGTGACGAATTAGTCATGGATATTATGCGCTATTTACCACAAGTAGAAGTACTTCACCCCGAAAGCCTGAAGAGGAAGGTTAGACATAAAATCCAATTGGCTTACAAAATTTTTTGTAAGTAGGACATATTTTGTCCAGAGGCTGATGGATAATGTCAGGCAGTAAAATTTCCTTAGTCATTAACGGATTGCCATTATTATGGAACAGCTGACAGATCTGAAAGCCATATTACATTCAAAACGCGCCAATATTTACTATCTGGAAAAATGCCGGGTGATGCAAAAAGATGGTCGCGTATTGTATTTGACCGAAGCCAGCGAGCAGAAGCAATACTGGAATATTCCCATTGCCAATACCACCGTCATCTTGCTGGGTACCGGCACGTCCATTACCCAGGCGGCGGTCAGAATGCTGGCGCAGGCCGGTGTGTTGATTGGCTTTTGCGGCGGCGGAAGTACGCCGTTATTGATGGCCAACGAAATCGAATGGCTGTCGCCACAAAGCGAATACCGGCCAACCGAATATGTGCAGGGCTGGCTGTCCTTCTGGTTTGATGAACAAAAACGCTTGCGTGTTGCCAAACAGTTTCAGCAACAACGCATTCAATTTATCCGCCAAAGCTGGGCAAAAGACAAGGATTTACAGCTGGAAGGTTTTTTATCGGAGGATGACGACACCGCCACCGCCTTGACCGGCTTTGCCGATAAAATTGAGCATACACCCAACGTCACCCAATTATTACTGGCCGAAGCCCAACTCACCAAGCGGCTTTATAAAATCGCCGTCTTGCGCACTCAAACCGATGATTTTGTCCGCAATTTTGACAGCACCGATGACGCCAATGCCTTTCTCAATCACGGCAATTACCTGGCCTATGGGCTGGCAGCCAGCACCTTATGGGTGCTCGGTATTCCGCACGGTTTTGCCGTGATGCACGGTAAAACCCGCCGAGGCGCGCTGGTATTTGATGTCGCGGACTTAATCAAAGACGCCATCGTCCTGCCCTGGGCCTTTATCTGCGCCAAAGAAGGCATGAGCGAACAGGAATTTCGCCAGCAAATCCTGCAAAAATTCACCCAGCACAAAGCGCTGGATTTTATGTTTGACTGTGTGAAGAAGGCCGCACAACCATGAACAGTCGGCTACTGTTCCACCCAGTTCTCCAATCGCAATCCATCAATACGGGAAAATTCTCGAGTGTTATTGCTAACCAGTGTCAAGTCCAGAGACAAGGCATGGGCTGCAATCCACAAATCGTTACCGCCGATGATATTTCCCTGTTTTTCAAGAACGCTGC
>CAYNIU010000002.1:0-63305 GCA_964397365.1 uncultured Methylomarinum sp.
TTTTAAACTCTACCCTGGAACTCCGGTTTCAAACTTCAACCCGACAGCCTCCTAGGCTTACCTATTGGGTCAATAGAAAAATTAAAAACACGACAAGAAATATCAGCCTTAATTCATTCTCACATGCCAGCTTGGAGTACAGGTAAAGTCAGTATCTGGGCGGGCATGTTGCATCGCTTTCAGAATGAAATTGCCGTGGGTGATAGTGTTATTACTTACAACCCATCGACTCGTCGCTATGCAGTGGGTGAAATTAGTAGTGACTGCCAATTTAACCCAACTTTAATTCCGGAAGATCCTTTAGTCAGAAAGGTTAAATGGCAGGGTGAAGTTGTACGCGATGACTTCCTTGTTGCAACGAAGAATAGCTTAGGTGCTATTTCTACCTTCAGATAATCTATGAATATGGGGTTTAAAGTTCACTTCACATTAATAATTTGTATGCAGTTTTTTTAAAAGTGGTAACAGCATAGTATTTTATTTTCTCGGTTAATTAAGATGTCTGGCACTAGGTTGACTTATGCTCTGGCGCATATCCACACATCAACCCGCTCAACGCCTGCTCGTTTTAAGGTTTTTGCCAGTTCAGAGACCGTAGAGCCAGTGGTCATGACGTCATCTAAAATAGCAATATGCCGATAGTTAAGCGGCTTTTTGATTGCGAAGGCCTTTAGCATATTTTTTCTACGTTGTTTGGCTGCCAAATGCGCCTGTTGTGTAGTGTTTCTTGTGCGTATGCAACTATTTAAATCCAGCGGGATTTGTAATTGCCGGGACAGGGTTTTGGCGATTTCTATGGACTGGTTGAAACCGCGTTGACGATAACGGGATTTATGCAAGGGGACAGGGAGTATACAATCCGGTAATTCTATATTTGTATGGATATGTTTGGCCATTAGCATACCCAATAAACGAGCATTTTTGTAGTGCTTGCCAAATTTCAGGGAAGTAATCAGATAGGCGATACTGCTGTGATAGAGAAATGGCGCCAGGGTTTCATCGAAAGCAGTCGGTTTGCTTAAACAATGACCGCATAGCTTCGGTGTCACTATCGTTGTGTCAAAAGGTTCTCCGCAACGATAACAACAGTTTCGATTGATCGGCAAATCAAGAAAACAGCCGTAACACAGGTCCATACTATTCATTCCTTGTTCTCCACACAAGATACATCTGGGCGGAAACAGTTTATCTTGTATAATATTAAGCCAGTTGTTTACCATTTTTATTAAAGCAGGTTGACAAGTAATATTGTTAACTTAAGTTTATTTTGGAGATTAGCAGAATGTCAGCCAACCCGGAACCTAAGGCAATGAATTCTTTTTTACGTCATGACTGGCAGCTTGATGAGGTACTGGCACTATTTGCATTGCCCTTTAATGATTTGATTTTTAAAGCGCAAACTGTGCATCGGGAAAACTTTGATCCCAACGAAATACAGGTGAGTAGTCTGTTAAGCATCAAGACCGGTTCCTGTTCTGAAGATTGCGGCTATTGTCCGCAAAGCGCACGTTATGATTCCGATTTAAAACCTGAGGCTTTGATGCCGGTTGATGAGGTGTTAAAAGCGGCGCAACGCGCTAAAGACCAAGGTGCATCTCGCTTTTGCATGGGGGCAGCCTGGCGCCAGCCTAAAGACCGTGATATTGAAAGAGTTGTGGAGATGGTGCAGGGGGTTAAAGACTTGGGGCTAGAGACCTGTGTGACTCTGGGTATGCTGACTGATGAGCAAACCCGTCGATTAAAAGATGGGGGGCTGGATTATTACAATCATAATCTGGATACTTCAGAAGATTATTATTCAGAAGTGATTACCACGCGGACCTATCGGGATAGGCTGGATACCTTGGAAAGAGTCAGGGATGCCGGAATCAATGTCTGTTGCGGCGGTATTGTTGGTATGGGGGAATCGGACGTTGACAGAGCTAATCTGTTGATTGAATTGGCCAACTTGCCTAAACATCCGGAAAGTGTGCCGGTTAATATGCTGGTGCAGGTGGAAGGTACGCCGATGATGGGGAGTGAAAAATTGGATCCGCTAGTGTTCATTAGAACTATCGCTGTGGCCAGAATTTTAATGCCAAAATCACGGGTACGCTTGTCTGCAGGTCGTAATGACATGAGTGATGAAATGCAGGCTTTATGTTTTTTGGCTGGCGCTAATTCAATTTTCTACGGTGATAAGTTGCTGACGACCGATAACCCGATGACTAATCATGATTTGCAATTGTTTGAACGTTTAGGGGTGCATTCGGGTGGATCAAGTTACGCATCATAACCTTATGAACGCATCCCTCAGGCTATTTCGTAAACAACGCTAAGTTGTGTCAGGAAGGCTTTGCTGCTTTTTAAATCAACAATGAATTTATCTGAAAACCTTGAACAGTTGAAGCGGCAGGGGCTTTATCGTTCTCGCCGGGTCGTTGCCGGTCAGCAAGCTGTGGAAATAAATGTTGATGGCAAGCCAGTTATTAATTTTTGTAGTAATGATTATCTGGGGTTGGCCAATCATCCCGAGATTGTGAGCACATTTAAAAAGGCAACTGATAAATATGGAGTGGGTAGTGGTTCTGCACATTTGATTTGCGGTCATAGCGCCGCTCATCATGCACTGGAAGAAGAATTAGCGGAATTTACCGGGCGGGAACGAGCGTTATTATTTTCAACCGGGTATATGGCCAACATAGGGGTTATATCAGCTTTAGTCGGACGTGGTGACCGGGTGCTGGAGGATCGGTTGAATCATGCTTCATTACTGGATGGCGCGCTATTGTCCAGAGCACGGTTAAAACGCTATTTGCACGCTGATATATCTGATTTGGAAGTCAGGTTGCTTGAACCCGGGGCAAAGACTTTAATTGCGACCGATGGCGTATTTAGTATGGACGGTGATCTGGCGCCATTACCGGATATTGTAAAACTGGCAAAGTCACAAAATACCATGTTAATGGTCGATGATGCTCATGGTATTGCCGTGTTGGGGCAAAAGGGTGGAGGCATTTTGCAGCATTACCAATTATCAGCGCAGGATGTGCCGGTATTAATGGGAACTTTGGGCAAAGGTTTCGGTACTTTTGGGGCGTTTGTGGCAGGTTCCGACGAATTGATTGAAACCCTGATTCAAAAAGCGCGCACTTATATTTATACAACGGCTATGCCTGCAGCGGTAGCAGAAGCAACACGAACCAGTCTAAAGATTGTGCAGAAAGATCATTGGCGTAGAGAGAAATTACAGGCATTGTTGCAACGCTTCAGAGATGGTGCATCTCAACTGGGTTTGTCTGTAATGGAGTCATCGACAGCTATTCAACCCATTTTAATCGGTGATAGTCATAAAGCCGTGGAGGCTAGCGAAGTCTTATTGAATCGGGGAATTTGGGTGACTGCAATTCGTCCTCCTACTGTGCCGCAGGGCAAGGCTAGATTAAGAGTGACTTTTTCCGCTAATCATAGCTCTCATCATATTGATGCTCTGCTGGATGCGTTAGACGCTGTAATGAGATGATTCATATACATAAAGAAATTTATGGAAAGGGACAACCTCTGGTTTTGATTCATGGCTGGTCTATGCATAGCGGAATCTGGCGTCGGTTTGCGCAAAATCTGGGGCAATATTATCAGGTGATTTGTGTGGATTTGCCCGGACATGGGCATAGCGAAGCGCTTGAGCCTTATGTGCTGGAGAAAGTGACCGAAGAATTAATGAACGCTATCCCTGTACAGACATTTCATGTAATGGGCTGGTCGTTGGGGGCAACGGTCGCAATAGATATGGCTAGCCGCTTTCCTGAGCGGGTGGCAGCGCTAATGGTTTTGGCCGGTAATCCCTGTTTTGTGCAAAAGAATGATTGGCCGGGTGTTAAGTTTGAGGTATTGCAGTCATTTGCAGATAATTTGACCTTGAGTTGTCAAGCTACGTTGATGCGTTTCTTAGCCTTGCAGGTTAATGGATTGGATAACGGAAAAACTTTATTGAAGCAACTGAAACAAGCTGTGCTGGAATGTGATCCACCTGCCGTTTCGGTGTTGCAGGGTGGGCTGAAAATACTTAGAAGCGCTGATTTAACAGGCGCATTACAGCTTATGAATCGTCCGCTTGTCTTTATTCTGGGTGATAAGGATGCTCTGGTTCCTGTGCAAAGCGGTGAAAAGGTGCGACAGCTTAAACCGACAGCTGAAATACAGGTGTTGCAAAATGCAGGGCATCTACCTTTCTTGACGCATCAACAACAGGTGATTGAAATCATTGTCCATTTTTGTAACGAACATGTACCTGGATAAAGAAAAGATCAGGCAGTCATTTTCGGCTGCATCACACTCTTATGACAGCATGGCTGCTTTGCAAAGAAGTGTTGGTGTTGATTTGCTGAGTAAGGTTAAAACTAAAGGCGTTACTGAAACCATTCTGGATTTGGGATGCGGTACCGGTTTTTTGACTGGAGAATTACCGGCATTGTTCGACTGTAAAAATATATTGGCGCTGGATATTGCCTTACCTATGCTACAGCTTGCAAAGCAAAAAAATCAGCAAAATAAGGTTAATTATCTCTGTGCTGATGCGGAAAAAATGCCACTGGCAGATGCCTCAATAGATCAATTGTTTTCTAATCTGGCACTGCAGTGGTGTCAACAATTACCTGATGTGTTAAGGGATTTTAAGCGCATTATTAAAACTAAAGGGCAACTGGTTTTTTCCACGTTTGGTCCTGCAACATTACAGGAGCTAAAAGCAGCCTGGGCTGAGGTCGATGATTATAGTCATGTCAATGAGTTTTATGGTCAGAGGCAGATTGAGCAATTCTTACTGGAGGCAGGATTTAGCATAACTACTGTTGAATCGGTTGTTTATCATTCGGCTTATGCAAATGTGATGGAATTGATGAAGGAGTTGAAAGCTATAGGTGCTCACAATGTAACAGCCGGTCGCAATAAAAAACCGACAACCCGATTGCAGTTGCAGAAAATGATCGATATTTATGAAAAACAGCATTCACAAGGGATTGTTGCCAGTTATGAAATTATTTTTGTGATAGCGACAAGGTAGAGTATGCAACAAGAATATTTTATTACCGGAACTGATACCAATGTCGGTAAAACCTGGGTTACTGTGGCATTAATGCGGATGTTTAAGCAGCAACGGTTATCTGTTGTTGGTATGAAGCCAGTCGCTGCCGGTTGTGAATGGCAACAGGGGCAGTGGAAAAATGGAGACGCATTGTTAATGCAGGAAAATGCTTCAGTCAGCTTGCCTTATCAATGTATTAATCCATATGCTTTTAAACTAGCCGCATCCCCTCATCTTGCTTGTGAAGGAGAAACGGTAAATATTAATGTCCTGAAAGAAAAGCTAGAAGAATTAAGGCAGCAAGCTGATGTTGTATTGGTTGAAGGAGCAGGTGGCTGGCATTCGCCTTTAAGTAAAGCTTTTGATAATGCCTATCTTGCAGAAGTCATGTGTTTGCCGGTTATCATGGTAGTGGCTATCAGGTTGGGGTGTATCAATCATGCTTTGTTGACCTGGCAGGCAATACAGGCTTCAACTGTTGAATGTGCCGGCTGGGTTGCTGTGCACCCTGATAGTCAAGTGTTGCTGGCGGACGAAAATATTCACTATTTACAAGGGCGTATAGATGCACCGTTGATGGGGGTTTTACCCTATCTTGACAGGCCGGAGTTTGATCAATTGGCATATAAACTTAAAGGTTTTTTCCAAAAAAATTGATTTAGATCAAAACGGCTGGATTTTGATCGTTCATACTTACTGCTCCACGATAAAAATAAAATTTGGAGTAAAGTTATGGCATTAATTACCTGGACTGCAGAACAATACGGTACCAACGTGGCCTTTGCGGATAAGGAGCATCAAGTATTGTTCGATTTGTTAAATAAATTGTATGATGATGCGACAGGCGGTGCAGATCGTTCTACCATAGGTGCTTCCCTGGATGCTTTAATTGCCTATGTGGTTGATCATTTTGCCCATGAAGAGAAAGAAATGGAAGCTGCCGGTTATGCTGGTCTCGCTGCGCATAAAGCAGAACATGATGCATTGGTTGCAACATGTGCGGACTTACAGAAAAAATTTCATGCCGGTGAGGCGGATGTAACGGATGAAGTAGGACAAATGGTGAAAGGCTGGCTGGATAATCATATTCCAAAATACGATATGCCGTATGCGCCGGCAATAGGGTAAAGATACAAAAAAAAGAGTTTTTCACTTTAATCGAAAAGCCCGTGAGAGTTGCTCTTATGGGCTTTTTTGTTTGTAAGCAAAAAACTTTTGTAAATGATGGGGGGCTTAGTGGTACAGTAACTCCTTGATAGACGTTGGTGGATGGTGACTAGTCGCTTATCTCAGGCCCACCGTAAATTCTGACCTGCATAGTGATAAAGCGAGATCGATAATTTGTCCTTTTAGGCTGGCCCCGTGCGTCAGAAGATCTGGGATAATCTACCGGTCTTTATTTTCATTTCAATTTAACATGAACGGTTCTGAGTTATTGAGTAGTTGCATGATGTAAGTAACTGAAGTCCTTTAATGAGAAAAGTCTTTGATGATATGTTAGTCATGAAAATATTTAGTAAAATTACATATAAATCATTATCTTAAATTTATTTAAGAAATGGTCTGAAAGAAGTGTGGTGAAATATTAGCGAAAGCATATCTAGCCTAGAATAGCTTGATAGGTTAGAATTACACAGTTTATTTGTGATAATTAATAGTCAAAGGAGAAATTACCTGTTCTTATAAGGGATAGGAGTTTTGAATGACAAACGGTATTCACATGCAAATTTATAACTACTAACGAGGAGGCTGCTCCGTGGTAAAAACAAAGCAACTGTTCGCATGCTTGGCTCTGCTGTTTTTTGGTTTGAGTTCGGCACATGCGGATTACACCCTCAACATGCCAAAGGGGGTTACACAGCTCAGTCATGATGTGTATGATCTTCACATGTTGATTTTGTGGATCTGTGTGTTCATTGGTATCGCTGTGTTTGGTACGATGTTCTATTCGATATATCATCATCGAAAATCAAAAGGACATGAAGCTGAGCAGTTTCACGAAAATGCCACAGTGGAAATTATCTGGACGATTATTCCTACAGTAATTTTGATCGGTATGGCCATTCCTGCGACCAAAGCTGTGGTTGAGCTTGACGATGTTCAGGAAGCGGATATGTCAATCAAAGTAACTGGCTGGCAATGGAAATGGGAATATGACTATTTAGATAATGGGATCCATTTTTTCAGCAGTCTGGATGAAGCCAGTAACAAAGCTCGTCAGATGGATTCAGGAATTGATCCTCGCTCGGTACCGAATTATCTATTAGACGTAGATAACCCTCTGGTTATTCCTGTCAATACTAAAGTCCGTTTTCTGTTTACTGCAGCTGATGTGATTCATTCCTGGTGGGTGCCGTCTTTAGGCTGGAAAAAAGATGCCAATCCAGGGTTTATCAACGAGGCATGGACTTCGGTGGAAAAGCCAGGTGTTTATCGTGGCCAGTGTGCTGAACTGTGTGGTAAGGATCATGGTTTTATGCCTATTGTTGTGATTGCGATGGAGAAAGATGATTACAATAAATGGGTTGAAGAGAAAAAAGCTGCAGCAGCTGCAACGGCAAGCGCTGCGGGTAAAGAATGGTCTAAAGATGAGTTGATCGCCAAGGGTGAAAAAATTTATGCCAATAACTGTTCTTCATGTCACATGCCTGATGGCGCCGGCATACCGGGTACTTTCCCGGCAATCACTGGAAGTTCAGTGGTTAACGGTGATATCAATGCGCAAGTTAATTTGGTAATGAATGGTAAAGGTATGATGCCGGCATTTGGTCAAATGTTAAGCGCTGTAGACTTTGCTGCAGTTAACACTTATATCCGTAACGGCTTGGGTAATTCGGTTGGAGACTCTATTCAGCCTTCCGCTATTCAGTCTTTGCTATCGGAGAAGTCAGCTGAAAATGCTGATGAAGTATAAGTGTTTGGCTTGTTGCTTAACGATCTAATCTTTTTAAAAATAAAGAGGTATTTAAATTATGTCTGCAGTAGTTGCTGAACATGATGATCATCACGATCATGGCCCTGCGAAGGGTATTTTAAGGTGGATTATAACCACTAACCATAAAGACATCGGTACGTTATATCTGGCATTTGGCCTGCTGATGTTTTTTGTCGGTGGTAGTATGGCTTTAATTATTCGAGCGGAATTATTTGAACCGGGTTTACAGTTTGTTAATCCACAGTTTTTTAATTCCATGACCACCATGCATGCGTTGGTAATGGTTTTTGGCGCTGTTATGCCAGCCTTCGTGGGACTGGCCAACTGGATGATCCCAATGATGATCGGGGCGCCGGATATGGCCTTGCCGCGTATGAATAACATGAGTTTCTGGATGCTGGTGGCCGGAATTCTTCTGATAGCCAGTACCTTGTTTATGGAGGGGGGTGCCCCGGCGGCAGGATGGACATTTTATCCGCCGTTGGTATTGCAGACAGGCAATGCTTTACCGTTTGCAGTTTTCGCAGTCCACATTCTGGGTATTTCTTCCATCATGGGGGCAATTAATATTATTGCAACTATTTTTAACATGCGTGCTCCCGGCATGACATTGATGAAAATGCCATTATTTTGCTGGACCTGGTTGATTACTGCTTTTTTGCTGATTGCAATCATGCCGGTTTTTGCCGGCGCTGTAACAATGCTGCTGACTGATCGTTTTTTCGATACCAGTTTCTTTGATGCGGCTGGCGGTGGTGATCCGGTGTTGTATCAGCATATTTTCTGGTTCTTCGGGCATCCTGAAGTTTATGTCATGATTATTCCGACTTTTGGTGTGGCTTCCACCATTATCCCGGTTTTTGCCCGTAAACCTCTATTCGGATATTCCTCAATGGTTTATGCGACAGCTTCAATTGCATTCCTGTCGTTCGTTGTTTGGGCTCATCACATGTTTACCGTGGGTATGCCGGTTGCTGGAGAGTTATATTTTATGTATGCGACCATGTTGATTGCAATTCCAACAGGGGTGAAGATATTCAACTGGACTGCTACCATGTGGAAAGGTTCGCTAACGTTTGAAACTCCCATGTTGTTTTCAATTGCCTTTGTGGTTTTGTTCACAATTGGCGGTTTTACCGGCTTGATGATGGCTATTGCGCCTTCTGACTTTCAGTATCACGATACTTATTTTATTGTTGCTCATTTTCACTATACCTTAGTGCCGGCTTCTATTTTTATTCTGATGGCTGCCGGTTACTTCTGGTTGCCTAAGTGGACGGGTAATATGTATAACGAAAGAATTGGCAGGCTGCATTTTTGGTTGTCGGCGGTTTCTGTCAATATCCTGTTCTTCCCGCAACATTTTCTGGGGCTGGCTGGTATGCCACGCCGTATTCCTGATTATGCTGTTCAGTTTGCTGATTGGAATATGATTTCCAGTATTGGCGCATTTATTTACGGATTCAGTCAATTGTTGTTTGTTTATATTGTGATTGACACCATTCGTGGGGGCGTTGGGAAAGCAAGTGATGAAGTTTGGGAAGGCGCTAGTAAACATAGTCTTGAATGGACTTTGCCGTCACCGGCACCGTATCATACTTTTACAACGCCTCCTGAGAAAATTCCAACAGAGCATTTTTAAAGGTTGGTATAAATCAATAACAATGAAGCTCTGTCTGGTAGACAGGGCTTTAAATAAAATATGAATACAAAACAAAAGAATATTCTGACAGCTGTAGTTTTAATCGCGGTTGCAGTTGTGATTTACGTATTTGTTGCTGTTAGTGCAATGTCGCAATGAATGATGAGCTGAAACAAAAGAATGCCAGTTTGATTAAAAAACTGGTGGTTATTGTGCTTTGTATGTTCGGTTTCGGCTATGCTCTGGTGCCTCTTTATAATGTGTTTTGTGACATTACAGGGTTAAATGGTAAAACGGCTGATGCTGCAGTACAGGAAGTGCAATATAAAATCGACCCTGCCAGAGAGATGACAATAGAGTTTATCACTTCTCTGAACAAGGCGGCTCCAATGAAATTCAGCGCTGAAACTAACAAA
The DNA here is from genome assembly GCA_964397365.1 of uncultured Methylomarinum sp. Classification (GTDB taxonomy): domain Bacteria; phylum Pseudomonadota; class Gammaproteobacteria; order Methylococcales; family Methylomonadaceae; genus Methylomarinum. The sequence continues at coordinate 10,056 of CAYNIU010000002.1, forward strand.
ATGAAGATTCATCCAGGGCAGTATTACACGGTGAATTTTTATGCGGAAAACAAAACAGGTAAGCCATTGGTTGCAAGAGCAATACCCAGTGTAACTCCGGGACTGGCCGCTGAATATTTACATAAGACAGAGTGTTTTTGTTTTTCGGAACAGACTTTCAAGCCGCATGAGAAAAAAACCATGCCAGTTCGATTTGTCATAGACCCGGCGTTGCCTGAGCGCTACAAAACAATCACACTTTCATATACTTTTTTTGATAACACATAAACTTCAGTAAAAACAAAGGGGACGGTTATATGTCTACAAATGTCGCTTATTATATTCCACATAAGGCTGTCTGGCCGTTTATCGGTACGCTGGGTCTGGTCGTCATGATGGCTGGTTTTGCCAATTATCTAAATGGCTCATCAGTGGGGCCGACCATGATGATTTTGGGTTTTACTCTGTTTGTGGTGATGCTGGCTGGATGGTTTGCCCTGCAGGCAAATGAAAGTGAATCCGGGATGTACAATCATGGGGTGGGTATTTCCTATCGTATGGGGATGATGTGGTTTATTTTTTCCGAAGTTATGTTTTTTGGCGTATTTTTTGGTGCATTATGGTATACCCGGAACCTGTCGGTGCCTTGGCTGGGGGGGATGGGAGACGGTGCCGGCCGATCTACTCAAGAATTATTGTGGCCTGCCTTTGAGGCTGTATGGCCTACTAACGGTCCTGGTAATGTGGGTGGAGAGTTTGAACCCATGGGAGCTTTTGGTCTTCCGTTTGTGAATACTTTATTGTTACTGAGTAGTGGTGTTACTTGTACCTGGGCACATCACGGCTTATTGGCTAAAAATAGAGACCAGCTGATCAAAGGTTTGATTGCGACCGTTTCATTAGGATTTTTATTCGTAGCTTTTCAGGCTTTTGAATACTATGAGGCCTATCATGAAATGGGGTTGACATTGGGCTCGGGAGTTTATGGATCAACCTTTTTTATGCTCACCGGTTTTCATGGTCTTCACGTTTGTATCGGGGCGATAATCCTGAGTGTTGTTTTATTCAGAAGCTGGAAAGGTCATTTTACGCCGGAAAATCATTTTGCCTTTGAAGGAGCGGCTTGGTATTGGCATTTTGTTGATGTAGTGTGGTTGGGCTTATTTATTTTTGTATACTTGATGTAAGTCAGTAATTGACTGATTAAAAGCGCGATCTATCTGGTCGCGCTTTTTTTTTGTCTATTGAGTATTGTGTTGACAGCGTTGGTAGGTCAAATATTTGTTTCTTATCTAGTAGATATCTTTAGTGATAAAGCTACTGTTGTTGAGCAGATTGTTGATTTAATTGCTGTATTCTTGCTCCAATTCCTTGTGGTTTGATTAAACCTGTCGCATAGGCAAGAAAAATCAGGATAAATAAAACTACTGACAAACCGATACGAAAAGTTAAGGCTTTAGCCGTTTTTTGGGATTGCTCTTCATCCGTGCGTTTAACAAGATGAAATAATGCCGAACCAAGACTAATGACGATAAGAATAAACGCAATAATGACGAAACTTTTAATGAGCATAATAATTAAGGAGTGAGCGAAATTTTTATTCTCTGTTATTTCGGTGATTTCTGTCAAAGAATTTACCAGTCTGCTTGTCTTTTTAGCCGTCGGCCACATCTTGAAGACAAGCAAAAACCAGCGTAAGAGGACAAATTCTTTTCCGTCAATCACCTTAGATTAAAATGCCAATAGCTATGATGAAAAAAATCAATCTCTGTGTCGCAGGGAAATCATTTCGATTTTCTGTTCTTGGGCTAACAGTTTATTTAATATTGTTAGGGCTGTTATGTTCATTGGGAGCCTGGCAATTGCGGAGAGCCGAAGAAAAAAAACAATATTTACAGGAGCAAAAACAGGCACAACAAGAAAAGCGAATGGTGTTGAATCAACATGACAGTATTGATTTAAAATCTTTGGAATATAAAAAGGTTTCTGTTACTGGACAATATGACGTATCCCATCAATTTCTAATTGATAACCAGATAAAAAAAGGCCGACCGGGGTACTTTGTTATGACGCCATTAATTATGGATGGTCATAATCGTTCAGTGTTGATTAACAGAGGCTGGATACCCATGAACAAAGACAGATCAATTAAGCCGGATATAGCAATAGATAAGGTGACAACTACATTGACTGGGCGGATTAATCATTTTCCTGTTGTGGGGATCAAGTTGGCGGGTGCGGATATTCCAACGGATAGCTGGCCGGCAGTAGTTCAGGTGGTGAATACAGAAATTCTGGCTAAAAGACTTGGATACCCTTTATTTAATTTTCAGATAGAACTGGATGTTAATATGACTGATGGCTACGATCGGACCTGGAAAGACAGAGTGATTATGCCGCCTGAAAAACACCTCGCTTATGCTGTCCAGTGGTTTGCTCTGGCAATAACTTTAACCATTTTATTTGTATGGTATAGTTTTAAAAACAATGAATAACCAACAGAAAAAAAATAATAGAACTATTTTGATTGTGTTCGCAATGTCTATTATTCCATTTTGTATTGCCTGGTATTTATCGGCTAATACTGACTGGATAAATCTAGGCGCTACTAATAAAGGCGAATTAATTATTCCACCTGTAACTACCGAACGAAGTGAATTTGAAGCTTATGATCAGTTTTCAAAGGAAAATATGGGAGAATTGGTTGGGCATTGGGTGTTAATTAATATTATTTCAGGCACTGAATGTAAAAAAGATTGTCTTGAAGCCATTCATAAGACAAAACAACTACGGTTGATGATGAATAAGGATTTAACTCGAATACGCCGGCTGGTTGTGTTATTAAAACCTGTCGATAATGAGGTCGCTGTTTCTTGGTGGAAAGATGATTTACGCCTGCTCAGAGCAACACCAACGCAGTCGCTTGTTACAAAAATAAGTGAGATAACACAAAATAATACAGCTGATGGTTTACTGCTTTTAATGGATCCGCTCGGTAATTTGATGATGCAGTATAAGTCGGGGTTTGATCCTTATGATGTTAAAAAGGATTTAAGTAAGTTGCTTAGAGTTTCGCAGATTGGTTAATACTTATGTTTAGAAAACTGGCCATTTTTAGTGCTGTACTGGCGCTGTTGGTAATTATTTTAGGTTCATATGTGCGTTTGTCTGATGCCGGATTAGGTTGTCCGGACTGGCCGGGGTGTTATGGACAACCTGTTATCAGTAACGGAGCGGATTTTAAGGCGGATGCTGAACAGAAATTTCCTGAAAGCCCGCTGAATGTCGAAAAAGCATGGAAAGAAATGACGCATCGCTATGCGGCTGCTCTATTAGGCTTAACGGCATTATGCCTGGCTTTGATTTCATGGAGGCAGAAAAAATGGCGCGGAACTGCGATTTTGTCAACGCTGGGTTTGCTGGTTTTGATCGCCTTGCAGGCCGCTCTTGGTATGTGGACAGTCACTCTGAAGGTGATGCCCATTATTGTGACCATGCATTTGTTGCTTGGCATGATAACTTTTTGGAGCATTTCCTGGGTTTATTTGCGAAGCAATCCAGAGATAACTGTTTCTAAAAAGAACAATTTTGCGTTACGGGCATTTACGTTATTTGCCATGCTGGTTCTGTTTGCACAAATTATTCTGGGTGGCTGGACTAGTAGTAATTATGCCGCTTTGGCATGTAGTGATTTTCCAAAATGTAATGGTCAATGGTTGCCATCCGCTGATTTCTACAGTGCATTGGAATTTTTTAAGGGCTTGGAAAGCGGTTATACGGGCGTGTTATCGTATAAAGCACAGCTTGCAGTCCACTGGTTGCACCGTGTAGGTGCTTTAATTACGTTTGTTATTTTGACTCTTGTCATGTTAGTGGCAACGTCACAGCAATATAACAAGAGGGTTCGTAAAGCGGGTTTGACGCTCAGTGTGTTATTGCTGATACAGATCGTATTGGGTATTTTAAATATTCGACTGTCATTACCGTTATGGACTGCAGTGGCCCATAATGGCTTTGCAGCTTTATTAATGTTGCCGTTAATAGCCATTCGTTTTTATGCTAAATTTACCGTAGTCTCTGAGGAGAAACGGCAGCTTGAATCAGTTGCAAAAGAAATATCTGTTACCGAGGTTGATGCGGCGCAGGTTGAGGAAGTCTACGTAGAACCAGAAGCGGAGTCTCTGTATCTGCGTTTAAAAGCACAATTACACAAAACTCGTTCCGGCTTAGGTGGTGTATTGGCTACATTGCCTTTAGGGCAAAAAGCTATCAATGACGATTTGCTGGAGGAAATTGAAGCTGGCTTATTGATGTCGGATGTCGGTATTGATGCCACTAGTGACATTATCAGTCGATTAACTGATAGTCTGGAGCGTCATCAGCTTAATGATGGAGTGACTCTGACGCAAGCTTTAAAGCAGGATCTTTATGAAATGCTACAGCCCTGTAGTCAACCACTAAGCATACCGGAACAGGAAGGACCTTTTGTTATTTTGGTGGTCGGTGTCAATGGCGCCGGCAAGACAACCTCAATTGGTAAATTGGCAAAACGGCTTCAGGCTCAGGGGCATAGTGTCATGTTGGCGGCTGGTGATACTTTTAGAGCGGCGGCTGTTGAACAATTACAGACCTGGGGAGAGCGAAATAATATTCATGTTGTTGCCCAGCATACCGGCGCAGATTCGGCATCAGTTATTTACGATGGCGTACAATCAGCCAAGGCTAAAGGTGTGGATGTATTAATTGCCGATACTGCCGGAAGACTCCATACCAAGTCAAATTTGATGGAGGAGTTAGGTAAAATCAAACGTATCATGGGTAAATTGGATGAAACCGCTCCACATGAAGTCTTGTTGGTGCTTGATGCCGGTACCGGTCAGAATGCCTTGTCACAAGCAAAACTGTTTAATGATGTTGTCAAGCTGACTGGAATAGCATTGACCAAACTGGATGGGACAGCTAAAGGAGGGGTTATTTTTGCGTTAGCCAAACAATTAGGGGTACCTATCCGATTTATTGGTATTGGTGAGGGTATTGATGATTTGCAGGATTTCGATGCTAAAACATTTGTTGACGCACTACTAGATTAGTTCAAAACTGATGCTTAAATTTGACCATGTCAGTAAAAGATATCCTGACGCGGGTGATGCGCTGGTAAATATCAGCTTTCATTTATCCCGCGGGGAAATGGCCTTTTTAACAGGCCATTCCGGTGCAGGAAAAAGTACTTTGTTAAAACTGATTGCGATGATGGAATCTTGCAATCGGGGACAGATTTTGCTGGATGGTCAAAATCTTAATCGTATCAAAGATCGACATGTCCCTTATATTCGTCGACATTTGGGGTTGATTTTTCAGGACTATAAGTTGTTACTGGATAGAACCGTTTTTGATAATGTTGCATTACCGTTGGTGATATCTGGTTACGGTCAGCAGGATATTGTCAGACGAGTCAGAGCGGCATTGGATAAAGTCGGATTGCTGGGACAAGAAAGAAAATATCCGCTGGCGCTATCCGGTGGCGAACAACAGAGAGTCGGTATAGCGCGTGCCGTAGTCAATAAACCGCGACTGATTTTAGCTGATGAACCTACCGGTAATCTGGATCCTGAATTGTCGGCAGAGGTTATGCATTTATTTGAACAATTTCAACAGGTTGGAGTAACCGTATTGATTGCCAGTCATGATATAGATCTGATTAACCGGATGGGATACCGGGTATTGACATTGGATTACGGGCATTTAATAACGGCATAGAGATGGCAATAAGACAGCAACATCCAACAACCAGCCTGGTTGATAAAGGGCATGCTTATTTGTTAAATCATGCTCACGCTTTTTTTTCTAGTTTGGGACGTTTGGTCAGGTCGCCATTTACTACTCTAATGACTGTTTTAGTGCTGGCAATTACCATCTCATTAGCGGGTAGTTTTTATCTGTTGGTGGACAATGCGCAACAGCTTAGCGGTAATTTGAAAGCGAGTAATCAGCTTTCACTTTTTTTAAAAACTAATGTTTCTGACTCTGTTGGTAAAAAACTGGCTGAGAAAATTGCCAAAAACAGTCAGGTAGAGCATGTTCAGGTGATTACAAAAAAGCAGGCAATGGTCGAATTTAAGGCTTACAGCGGCTTTGGAGAAGCATTAGATGCTTTAGAAAGTAATCCATTGCCGACTGTTATTCAAATATTACCAAAAAATACTTTGAAAGATGATGCATCCATTGCAAAATTATTGGCGGAATTTAAACAGTTGCCTCAAGTAGATTTTGTGCAAATGGATATGCAATGGGTCAAGCGTTTGCAAACGATCATGCAGTTGACTGGGCGGGGGGTAACCTTATTAAATCTATTGCTGTCCATGGCAGTCATTTTTATAACTGGAAATACGATACGTCTGGAGTTACAGAATCGCCGGGAAGAAGTATTAATAGCGAAATTAGTTGGAGCAACTGATTCATTTGTACAAAGACCGTTTATTTATACTGGATTCTGGTTGGGTTTTTTTGCAGGGCTATTTGCCTGGCTGATTCTTACTATTATGATGCTTGTACTAGAGAGTCCGGTCGAAAATTTATCGGCGCTTTACAATGGCGCTTTCAATCTTCAGTTTTTAAACTTTTCAGAAACATTTGTGTTGCTGGCAATTTCATCGTTTCTTGGCGTGTTGGGCGCTTGGATTGTTTTACATTATCAGCTCCGGCAAATTAAACCACAATAAATTCTTTCTGACTTACAGAGAAATAAAAAGACTTTCTACTTTGTTTATACCCAGTACATATGGAATTTTGGTACTTGTCAGATTGGGTAGTGGGGTGTCTAGCAAATTTTGAACTGCGATAAGTATAGCTTTCTTTGTATTTATACTAAGGAACCACTATTGAATAATCCCAGAAACTGACTTGTCTTTTTTATCCCATTTCGGCATTAGGAAAATAGTTAGTAACGTACTGGAATGATTCGCCATTTGTAGGTGCGGATAAATCTGCACAATAAAAACCCTACACTACTTTTGTTTTTCGCAAGATAGCTTTTATATAACTCTACGCTTTCAGCTTCATTCCTGATGAACAGGGTATTGTGTTGAACTTGTTAAATTATTAGCACTCTCATGGATTGAGTGCTAGAATTTAACCAAGTTAAATAATAATGAGGTGATTATGAGTAATGCATTAGCTTTGCCGGCTAACCTGTCAGTTGGAACCTTTGATTCCTATTTGAATGTTATCGGCCAGATGCCAAAATTAACTCCCGAACATGAGCGTGAGCTTGCATTACGTTACAGAGATATGGGTGATGTTGAGGCCGCTCGGGAATTGGTAATGTCGAATTTGCGTTTTGTTGCTCATGTTGCAAGAGGATATAGTGGTTATGGTTTGCCTATGGCTGATATCATGCAGGAAGGTAATGTAGGATTGATGAAAGCTGTCAAACGTTTTGATCCTGATATGGGGGTGCGCCTGGTTTCCTTTGCAGTACATTGGATTAGAGCCGAAATCCATGAATATGTCATAAAAAACTGGCGTATTGTTAAGGTTGCGACAACCAAGGCGCAACGGAAATTGTTTTTTAATTTACGTAAATCCAAAAAAGGTTTAGGGTGGTTATCAAAATCTGAGGCTGAAGCATTAGCAGAAAATCTGGATGTAGATATTAAAACGGTTTACGAAATGGAAAAGCGTATGGATGGTCGGGATATGGCGTTCGATCTTCCTGCTGATGATTCTTCTGAAGATAATATTGCGGCACCGGTTAATTATCTGGAGCAACATGAGGCCGATCCCGCCTTGTTGCTTGAAAATGCTGACTGGAAAGGACATAAGGACGGATTGTTGAGCACTGCCTTATCTGAACTGGATGAGCGTAGCCAGGATATTTTGACAAGCCGCTGGCTATCTGAAGAAAAAGCGACATTACATGAGCTGGCTGAGCGGTACAGCGTTTCTGCTGAGCGGATTAGGCAACTGGAAAAGAATGCGATGAAAAAATTGCGGGCTGCAGTTGTTTTGGAAGCTTGATTTATATTAAAAATAACTTGGAAAGGTAGTTATATTTCGTTATAATTCCCTTTCTTTGCCGGGGTGGTGAAACTGGTAGACACGCTGGATTCAAAATCCAGTTCCTTCGGGAGTGTCGGTTCGACTCCGACCCTCGGTACCAAAGATAAAACAAGGCCTTACAATTCTTTGTAAGGCCTTTTTATTGCCTAATTTCTTTTTGTCACACGCATGTCACAGTTGCTACAATAACTTTCAATAAAATCAAACCCAAAAAATTCAGTATCCATAGTAAAAATGCCTTATAAAGACATACGGTATTTTTGGGTGGAAAATGGGGGAAAATCAACTTTAAATGTGACGTCACTGTGATAAAACGCATTATTGTTTTTTATTTAATTTTGATGGAAAGGTTTCTTACCAGGTGCAGATCAGGTTAAGAGGCTATCCGCCGGAAAGTGAAACATTCAGCCAATTAACTTTGGCCAAACGATAGGCAAACCAGATCGAAGCAGCTATTCTTGAGGGCAGGTATTTTAAAACCACTGAATTCAAGCGCCATACTTTGGCAGATCTGATAGACCGTTATATAAATACAGTCCTGATACCTAAAAAACCTAAGAGCATCCCACAGCAAAAGCCACAATTGAAATGGTGGAAGGATGGAATAGGGTATTGTCTACTCTTAGATATTACGCCATCTTTATTGTATGAGTGCATAGACGAACTCTTAAGCCAGCCCACCTATCAAAGCGCACAACGCTCACCGGCTATAGTCGTTAGGGAAGCGCTGAACAAATCATCCCTGATTTATCAGTGTCCACAATGCCGAAATACGATTTCTGCTTTGCTCAAAAAATCAATGGCTTGCAGTCATAGGTTTTGGTGGCACATCCTTGTGCCACAGGAATCGCGAATAAATCAGCGATTCCTTAGGTTTACTTCCGCATTAAGCCATGTTTTTACAGTGGCTGTTAATGAATGGGAGTGGATGACAGAAAATCCCATGAAAAAGGTTAAAAAGTTAAAAGAAGATAATGAACGAGTCAGGTTTCTGAGCAAAGAAGAAATACCCTGCTTATTAAAAGCCTGCTCTGAATCGAAAAACGCTTTCTTATATACAGTTGTTATGCCTAAAATAGCAATCGCCCCCTTGAATAGCATGGAATCCGTGCTATTATGCGAAATATGATTGTTTCTTTCAAAAATCAAGCAACTGAAGATATATTTAATGGAAAAAATACAAAAATTGCCAGAAAGCTTTGTCCTCAGTCACTTTGGAGAGTAGCAACGAGAAAGCTTGATCAACTGGATTCGGTTTTAAAAATAGAGGAACTAAAAGTGCCACCGGGCAATTGTCTTGAAAGCCTGTCAGGTAATAGAAAAGGAGAATTCAGTATTAGAATCAACCAGCAGTACAGAATATGTTTTAAATGGAGTGAATCAGGCCCATCTGAAGTTGAAATTACTGATTATCACTAAGAGGTATCAATATGCGCATCCCAACACACAGAGAACCTACGCATCCCGGCGAAATGCTTAGAGAGGAGTTTCTTATTCCAATGGAGATTAGTCAGCGTGACTTAGCTGATGCAATTCATGTCCCCTATCAGCGCGTAAATGAACTTATAAATAAAAAAAGAGGGGTTACCCCAAGTACAGCCCTGCGTTTAGCTAAGTTTTTTGGGGTGTCTGCTGATTATTGCATTCTGAGTAACTGTATTATTAAGCCGAAAACCCTTCCAAACGTGCTTGAAAAGCTAAAATTGAAAAATTTGAATCAACCCCCATTCGTAAAACATTAAATGGATTTATTACATTTTCATTACACCCACCGTAAGCAGACACGCAACCAATATATCCTACCTCTCTAACGTATTCTAGAATACTATTATTTATATCTTCTTTTTTTCCAAAAGGATATGAAAATATAATGTCTTTCATGCCCAGCTTATCTTCTAATGTCTGCTTGGATTCAACAATTTCTTGCCTGACTTTTTCTACATCATCTTTTGCGCAATTAATATGGTTTATAGTATGAGAGCCAATTGTAAAACCGAGCTGCTTCATATGTTCTATTTGCTTCCAATTCATATTTGGCAGTGCTTTCCCCAACTTCAATATATCATGCTTAAATCCGTTTTTTGTTCCAATCAAGCCGGTGCTAATAAAAAATGCTGCTGGAATTTTATGCTTTAACAATATTGGAACAGCATTTTCGTAGTTATCCAAATATCCGTCATCAAAAGTAACTGCAACTAATGGACGAAAGCTGTTTCTTGGCAAATTCCCACGAATAATATCTTCTATTGAAACAACCGTGCATTTCTTATTTACAATTTCCATCTGTTTATCAAATTGCTCAATGCCAACCGTTACAGAATCACGCAAATCATCATTTATGCGGTGGTAAAGCAGTACAATAACTCGTTGATTATCTTTCAAAGCCAACAACCAACGAGGAACTGTTCGAATCAAATAGATATATATAAAGAAAACCATTCCCTTGATGGTACGCTTAACAACGCCTTGGTTGCTTGGGCTTACTAGACGATTATTTAGTACATTTTGCTGTTTAAGTGTTGGCTTTCTATACGTTTTTCCTCCGTTTTGTTGCTTTTTCCATGCTGGATTCCCTTCAGCCATTAACCTAATAGCTCGAATCGTTAATAATACACCCATTTCATCTAAAGCAAGCTGCATCCCTTTTACAGTGGAATACTTCGATATTGGAATTGAAGATTTGACTAATACATCCCCAGTATCTAATCCCGCCTCTACTTTATGAATAGTGCACCCAACCTCATTTTCATTATTCCACAATTCCCAGAATGCGGGAGGCATACCCCGATAAAAAGGAACTTTACCCTTATGTAAATTAATTGTCCCTAGGGAAGGAATAGTAAAGAGTGGTGCTTTCAATATAGGCGCAGCTAGTGAAATCCCTAAGTCTGGGTTGAAAGAGATTATTCTTCTTAATGTTTCTTTATCATGCAAATTATTGCAAATATGATAATGAATATTTGGAAGTTTTTTTATACTTTGCCAATCATATTGGCTTCCAGGGCAGGAACTATTTTTTATGGCATTACTTTCTCTCAAAATCTTGTGAATTACCCTGTTATAAATATCACTAGACTGATATGGTATCCACCGCCAACCGTTCTTCCTTATGTTTACCCATTGATTCTTCAAAAGTTTCTTGATCGGCTTTTTGGGAGATTGGTGAGCAATTAGTATTCGTGTTTTTGGATAATTGTTACAAATTTCGACTATCCCTTTCCTTACAGAATAAGTTAGATTACCTGTAAATATCACGATCTTTTCCATTGTTTCATTTCTCCGCAGTTGAATATTGTTCCTGATGCCTAACGCCAAATTCAGTGGATGCTGGCAGATATACGATAAACTCTGCAAACACACTGAAATTTGATAAAAAATGACCTTTAAAAAAAACTGCGCTGCCAGCGGTCAACTGGAATTTTTTTGGTGTACGCCCAGCATGAGCGTGAACTAATGAGCTCAAAGTCCTCTGTAGGAGAACCTGCCTTATTCATTTTTTGAATAAGTATAACTACTAGCCGACGGCAATTGCAACTTCGTGAGGGGTTGTGAGAAGGAAGCCCGAGCGCAAAACTGCGAGCCTACGAACAGAAATGTCATATCAGGCCGAGTCTCAGGGGTGAGTTAGCACGAGATAACCTCAACCGGTCAAGGTGATTGTCGTTTAATACAGTATACTCTGTAATGGTCTAATTTTTCTTTGTTTATTCTTGAGTTTTATCAATTATCTGGGACTGTCGCACACAACATCAGTTCTTAATCAGGACGGACGCTGTTTTTTTGTTTTACCTGACAGGTAGCATCCCTTACAATTCGTCTGTGGTTCATTCATTATAATAATACCCGGAGGATAATATGTTTAAAATTCGTTTGCTGGTTGCAGCGGTGGCGGTAACCGGTTCTATGTCCGTTGTGGCGGCACAATCGTTGCCGACTAAAGCGCCGGCGCCTGCTGATAATCCGACTACAGCTGAAAAAGTGGCTTTGGGACAAATGTTGTATCATGATCCGCGCTTGTCTTCCAGCGGGACTGTATCTTGTGCTTCTTGTCATAACACCATGTTGGGTGGTGAGGATAATCGCGGCGGATCAGTAGGAGTCGGTGGGCAGGTCGGTGGTCGTAGCGCACCCACTGTATGGAATGCCGCATTCAATGCGGTACAATTCTGGGATGGTCGTGCAGCCAGTCTGGAAGAACAGGCGGCAGGTCCTGTTACCAATCCAATTGAAATGGGGATGAAAAACTGGGATGTGGTAGTGGCGCGATTAAAATCCATTGAAGGTTATCAACAAGCGTTCACTAAAGCATTTGGCAAAGATTCTATTTCTAAAGACACGGCTACTAAAGCAATTGCCGCTTATGAAAGAACATTGATCACCCCTAATAGTCCCTATGATAAATATGTGAATGGTGATAAGTCGGCCATGACGGAACAGCAGATTCGTGGCATGAATAAAGCGGTTGCATTGGGGTGTACTGGTTGTCATAGTGGACCGGCATTTAACGGTCCCGGTACATTCCAGAAGTTTCCTGTAAACAGTAACGGCTATTTTGAAGCACAATATGACTTTAAAAAAGATAAAGGTCTTGCGGAAGTTACCGGTAAAAAGGCAGATGAAAATTTTTGGAAAGTTCCAACGTTACGTAATGTTGCGTTGACTGCGCCATATTTTCATAATGGCAAGGTCAAGTCTCTGGATAAGGCGGTTAAATTAATGGCCAAATTGCAACTGAATAAAGATTTATCCAAAGAGGATGTGGCTGATATTGTGGCATTCCTGAATGCGCTGACCGGTGAGTTTCCTGAGCAAAAAATGCCAAAATTACCGGCTATGTCCGGGAAAACTTTTAATTAACTGCTATATTAAATAATAGTTGGAAAATGTTTGTATTGTGTTGGTACGGAGTTTCCGTACCAACCGCTGGTAATGCCTGTGTTTTTTGGAAACCGTGACAAGGAATATATAAATTCCGGGTTGATTCCGGTTAAAAACTGATCATTGAAATGGAACGGATTTGACAGATAATGAATAAATTATTTTTACTAATGGTTTTGGTGTTGTTTCAGGGCGCTGTATTTGCAATGACTTCTGAAGAAAGAGGGCTGGAAATAGTCCGGGAAATGGATCGCCGGGATACTGGTTTTGCTGATAGCACTGCAAATTTGAAAATGATTTTAAGAAACCGGCGCGGCGAGGAAAGTGTTCGCGTGTTGAAAATGAAGACATTGGAAGTTATTGGTGATGGAGATAAAAGCCTTAGTATTTTCAGTAGTCCAAGAGATATCAAAGGAACCGCTTTTCTGAGTTATACGCACGCTTTGAAAGCGGATGAGCAATGGTTGTATCTGCCAGCTCTAAAACGGGTCAAACGTATTTCATCAAGCAATAAATCGGGGCCGTATCTGGGAAGTGAATTTGCTTTTGAGGATTTAACCTCATTTGAAGTAAAAAAATTCAGATATAAATATTTACAGGATGATGTTTTTAACGATATTGATTGTTTTGTGGTTGAACTTTATCCACAATATGAACATTCTGGTTATACTAGGGAAATTATCTGGATTGATAAATCTCGTTATATACCGATGAAAATTGATTATTACGACCGCAAAAATACTTTGCTGAAAACATTGGAAAATAAACATTACAAACAATACCTCAATCAATTCTGGCGGCCGGATGAGGTGTTGATGAGTAATCATCAGAACGGTAAAAGCACCTCCTTGTTATGGGAAAATTACCGATTCAAGAGTGGGTTGACAAACCGGGATTTTGACAGGAATACCCTGAAAAGAGCGCGATAGGACATACCGGATAGTCCTCTATATATCAAACCCTTTTTGAAAAGCTCCGAAAAAGAGTCAATGAAGTCACCAAATGATAATCAGCCCCTAATCATACATGTTATTTTCAGTCTTGGGGTTGGTGGACTGGAAAATGGGGTGGTTAATCTGATCAACCGGATTCCTGAAAATGCTTATCGTCACGCCATTATTTGTATTAAAAATTCAACTAATTTCAGTCAGAGGATTACCCGCAAAGATGTTGTAATTTATGAGTTGAATAAAAAAGAAGGACATGATTGGCGCTCCTTTGTGAGGATGTATCGCTTATTGCGTCATTTAAAGCCAGATATTGTCCATACTCGTAATCTGGCAACCATTGAATATCAGATTCCGGCTTTGCTGGCCGGTGTGAAATACCGTATTCAAGGCGAGCATGGATGGGATGTGTTCGATCCAGAAGGGAATAATAAAAAATATCAATGGCTTAGAAGGTTTCTGGGGGTGATAATATGGCGATTTATTCCCTTATCCAGACATTTGCAGAACTATCTTGAAAACAAGGTAGGCATTCCTCAGACAAAAATACGCCGTATTTGTAATGGCGTAGACACAAAAAAGTTCTATCCATTAACACAAAAAAAATATTTGCCTGATTGTCAGCTACACTTTGACAATGATTTAGTTTATATCGGGACGGTGGGCAGAATGCATGGTGTGAAGGATCAGATGACCTTGGTTAAAGCATTTGCCCAGTTGCTTGAAAATCAGCCGGATTTATTGCAAACAGCCCGATTGATGATGATAGGCGATGGCCCTATTCGGGAACAGGCCATAAAATTTCTGAAGTTCAAAAAGCTGGATAAACTGGTTTGGCTTCCGGGCGCAAGGAAAGATGTTGCTGAGGTGATGCGCTGTTTTGATATATTTGTTTTGCCATCTAAAGCCGAAGGTATCTCTAATACGATTTTGGAGGCAATGGCTACCGGATTGCCGGTAGTGGCGACTAAGGTGGGTGGAAATCCTGAATTGGTGGAAGACGGGGTGACGGGGAGTTTAGTCGGAAAAGAAGATTATCAGGCAATGGCCGAGAGTATTCGGGATTATATCAATAACAGAGAAAAAAGGCGGAAACATGGTGGCAATGCACATCAAAAAGTGTTAAAGACATTTTCAATAGATGTCATGGTTGAGAAATACATGGATGTCTATGATTCATGTAGATAATATGATATAAATCAAGTTGACAGGAACGAGATTTTTATGTGCGGAATAGTTGGAATCTTTGATCTCAAGGAAAAACGGGAAATCAATCGGCAATTGCTCTCTAAAATGAACGAAAGTCAGTTTCATCGGGGACCGGATGAAGGGGGGGTACATATCGAACCGGGATTAGGGTTGGGTCACAGGCGTTTGTCTATTATCGACTTGAGCAGTGGTCAACAACCGATGTCAAGTTCTGACAAGAACGTAGTATTGACTTATAACGGGGAAATCTATAACTATCTTGAATTGCGTAAAGAGTTGACAACACTGGGGTTTCAATTTGATACGCACTGCGATACTGAAGTGGTATTGAATGCGTGGCGGGCCTGGGGTGGGGCTTGTGTGGAAAAATTTCGCGGTATGTTTGCCTTTGCCGTTTGGGATAAACTCAAGGATACTTTATTTCTGGCCAGAGACCGGTTAGGCATCAAACCACTTTTCTATGCCGAATTGAACAATGGCCAATTTATTTTTTCCTCTGAATTAAAAGCTTTAAAAGAACATCCATTGTTATCAAAAGAGTTGGAACCGACAGCTATCGAAGAATATTTTAGCTTTGGTTACATTCCTGATCCAAAAACTATTTATAAAAATGTCTACAAACTGGAGCCGGGCTTTCAACTGACGCTGAAAAGAGGGCAAAAATTCTGGAAACCTGTGCGTTACTGGGATGTGAGCTTTTCCGAACAGAAATATGGTTCTGAGTCTGAAGTTGTAGAAGAGTTACTTTCCCGTTTTGAGGAAGCCGTCAGAATCCGCATGATGGCTGATGTGCCGTTAGGTGCGTTTTTATCTGGTGGTGTGGATTCGAGTGGTGTTGTCGCCATGATGTCAAAAAATTCATCGACCGCAGTAAATACCTGTTCCATTTCATTCGGCGATCCGAAATTTAATGAATCAACGTTTGCTCAACAGGTCGCTAACCACTATCACACCGCACATCGGGTTGAACAAGTAGACCCGGAAGATTTTCATTTAATCGGTCAATTATCTGGAATCTATGACGAACCCTATGCCGATAGCTCGGCATTGCCGACTTATCGGGTTTGTGAATTGGCTAAAAAACAAGTCACCGTTGTATTGTCCGGTGATGGCGGTGATGAAAACCTGGCGGGTTATCGACGTTATCGCTGGCATACATATGAAGATCGTATGCGTTCAATCATGCCTGATAGCATACGCAAGCCTTTATTCGGTTTTCTGGGACAGGTCTATCCTAAGGCTGACTGGGCGCCAAAAATATTTCGGGCCAAATCGACTTTTGAATCAATTGGGCGGGATTCTCTTGAAGGCTATTTTCATAGTATATCAGTCAATTCCAATGCGATTCGTTCGGCTTTGTTCAGCGAAGGTTTAAGAATAGAGTTGCAAAATTATCAAGCTGTTGAGGTGTTCAGACGACATATGGAAAATGCGCCTAGTGAAAATCCTCAGTCACTGGTACAATATTTAGATATTAAGACCTATTTGCCGGGCGATATTCTGACTAAAGTGGATAGAGCCAGTATGGCGCACGCGTTAGAGGTACGGGTGCCTTTGCTGGATCACTTATTAGTGGAATGGATGGCGAGTCTGCCGGCAAATTTAAAATTAAAAAACAGGGAAGGTAAATATATATTTAAGAAAGGATTGGAGCGTTATTTGCCAAATGATATTTTATATCGTCCGAAAATGGGCTTTGCAGTGCCGCTGGGTAGCTGGTTTAAAGGCCCTCTAAAAAATCAGGTTAGAGAGGCTTTGTTGGGGCAGACTATGATGGATTGCGGTTATTTTGATCAGCAGTTTTTGAAAAAAATGGTTGAACAGCATCAAAGCGGATTAAGGGATTACAGTGCGCCAATATGGTCGTTGTTGATGTTTGAGTCGTTTTTGAACCCAGCCTAAATTGGACTAAAGTACAATAGTTAATCAGTTTGTTATTTGATAGTCTTAACATAACATAAAGTTTAAATTTGTCAGGTGATGATCATGAATGATCAGAAAAAGTGTAATAAACAAATAGATACAAATATTGGAACAGTCAATAACACGCGTCGTTTTTTAAGCAAAGCCGGAATTGTGACTCCTGTTATGATGATGCTAGGACAGCGGCCTGCTTTTGGCGCTGTTTGTACTGTTTCCGGTTTTATATCGGCAACGCCTGGGAATGTATCGGCGGTAAGACACGAAGTGACAGGTTGCGGTGGCTTAAGTCCCGGTGCTTGGAGAACGCCGTATAGTGGAGCTGGTGATTGGACTTTGACGCCTTGGAGTCCAGGTGGGACAGCTTCGGCATTGGCACCTGAAGGTTTAGGTAAAAGAGGAAGTCCTGGGGATCCTAGTTATGGAACCTTAATGGAAGACGCTTTTGCCTATTCGGGTGGATATTTAGTGGGAAATTCCATGTATGATGTTCTGTGGATGAATGGATCCTCGGACCCCGGTCAATTAGGCGCTCATTTGGTGGCAGCCTTATTGAATGCAGCGGCTGGACTTTATCCTAGTACTGCGGGATTGACTGTATCTGATGTACAGAATATGTATTTTCAGTTGTCGAGTACTGGATCATATGCAGCTGCTCCAAGTATTTTATGGACACCGGCTCAAGTAGTCACTTTTATTCAACAAACATTTGGTTAATTGATGTGGCAGCTGAGTCATTCGATTACTCTGGAATGGTTTGAGGATAAGGAAGAATACGTATTGTTTGTTCCAGAGTCTTCGGAAACTTTACTGGTTAACAAAATAGCATTTTTTATTTTACAA
This sequence comes from uncultured Methylomarinum sp., assembly GCA_964397365.1. Lineage (GTDB taxonomy): Bacteria > Pseudomonadota > Gammaproteobacteria > Methylococcales > Methylomonadaceae > Methylomarinum. Next base: position 27,890 of record CAYNIU010000002.1, read on the forward strand.
AGTATGACAGCTCATCCCTCTCGTTTGCTGAATAACTCCGCGTTAACGCAGATTCTCGATCATGATGACAAAACAACAATATTGGAATTAGAGCAGCAGGTTCAGACTCTGATGGAGATTTTGCAAAAGAAACAGATGGTCAAGAAAATCAGTGAAAGTTTCTGATTTCAATGAAAATTGGAAAGTGTTTGAAGAAAAAACGTTTATTCTGAAAACCGGTCCGTTTTCTACTGCAATTCGAGTTAAACAAGCGGATTTTTATCGAAGTTTTTTAGTTCTTTATCAGCATCATGAGATTCTTTTTGAAGAAGACTTTGCTGATTATCATATTCGTTTAACACGACCTAAAAATTTTCATTTTTTTTATAAGCCTCAGATACAATTCCTTTTAGATGGATATTCCGTTTTCAACCCTTTGCCTTTGAATCAGGCTTTTCCTGTGTTTGAATGGGGGTTGAATTGGTGTATTGGTAACCGATGTAACTTTTTTTTGGTTATTCATGCAGGTGTCTTGGAAAAACAGGGACAAGGTGTTTTGCTGCCGGGGACGCCAGGGTCAGGAAAAAGCACGTTATGCGCAGCTTTAATGCTACAAGGGTGGCGATTGTTGTCAGATGAACTGGCGTTGATTGATCTGCAAACGGGTGATTGTAGGCCGTTGTCACGTCCCATCAGTTTAAAGGATCAATCTATCGAGTTAATCAGAGGGTTTTCAAAAGCGGCGGTATTGTCTGAAACAGTACGAGACACTCAAAAAGGTTCGGTTGCCTATTTAAAGCCTACGTTGGAAAGTGTCCAAAAGATTAGAAATCCGGTAAGACTGAAAAAAATTGTCTTTCCAAAATTCCAATCTAAGACAGAAAATTATGGACTAACACCGATCAGTCGTGCCAGGGCTTTCATGCAAGTGGCAGATCAATCTTTTAACTATCATATTTTAGGGTCTACAGGATTTAATCTATTGAAAAAAGTACTGGAGTCATGTGAGTGTTTTGAGTTTTGTTATAACGGTGATTTAGGTGAAGCGGAAATAATTTTCAATTCCTTATTTGATGAACATTAGAACATTGATTTGTTGCTGTTGTTTTTGTGCGTTTAAAAGAAGATAGCCCATGGTTTTGCCGTTATTGATTGAAATTTTTAATCAGCCAGTAAATGCTAAAGAACTGCTAGATAAGCAGTGGGATACTTTGATTTGTCAGGCGCGGGCGGCAAATTTATTAGCAAGATTGGGTGTTTTCTTACAAGAACGAGGGATGAATGAATGGGTTCCGGGTTATGTCCGCCGACACTTTGAATCGGAACAATTTATTTGGCAGGCAGTTAATCGAAGTACTTTGTGGGAAGCTGAACGCATTTATGAGGCTCTTTTACCACTAGGGATAAAAATAGTATTTTTAAAGGGAGCCGCCTATTGCCTTGCTGAATTAAAGGCATCTCAAGGACGAGTATATCAAGATATAGATATTCTGGTGCCGAAGGAAAGAATAAAGGATGTAGAACGTATGCTAATGTGGCATGGATGGATTGATCGAACCGAAGATGAATATGACCAGCAATACTATCGGCAGTGGATGCATGAATTACCCCCCAAATATCATAAGGTAAGGGGGACGGTTTTGGATGTACATCACAATCTGTTACCTGAAACCTGTATGACTGTACCAGAGGTGTTATTGATTTTTGATTCAGCAATACTATTGCCACAAACTGATTACTCTATTCCTTGTCCTGTTGATTTGGTTATTCACAGCGCAACACATCTTTTTCATGAAGGAGAGTTTAATAATGGTTTACGTGATATTTCAGATTTAAATTTACTGATCAGTGAATTATCAGTTGATTCCTCTTTCTGGAGGGCATTAACTAGAAGATCGAATGAATTAAATCTTGGGCGCCCTCTTTTTTATGCTTTGCGATACGCAAAACATATTTTTCGTTGTCAGATTCCTGATGAAGTGATGGAACAAATGAATAAACAAAGTCCAGGGAGGGTGTATGTAAAATTTATGGACTTTCTGTTTTTAAGGGCGCTGATGCCAGATCATCCAAGTTGTAATGATCGTTGGACTGGCTTGGCGCGTCTCTTCTTGTATATCCGTTCGCATTACCTCAGAATGCCGCTATACTTGTTAATCCCCCACTTGCTCAGAAAAGGCTGGATACGCTTGTCTGGAAAGTCTACACATTAAATGAATACGACTTAAAATAGTTTTGAAAAATGTTTTTAAGGCGTGTTGGTTTGCATGTTCGTTTATTTGATAAAAGGCAGATCAAAACAACTCAGGAATGATAGAATAAGCCTTCAGCTTCTGCTCAGGAAGTTGAAAAGTATTACTGTACTAGTACCTCATCCATTTTCTTTTGACGAATGATATATTATAAAAGTTGTTGAAATATCAGGACAATATTGTGTTCCGTCGGTATAAAGATAGTGCGGTGCTAGTCATATCCGTTAGTCGTAATTTGGCAATCTAATTCAAAATCAGCTGAGTTATCTTGTTTTTTAAATTCTTTCTTCTATCGCACTGATATGAATCCTGCATTTGTTCACTTACGGCTACATTCAGAATTTTCTTTAGTTGATGGTATTGTCAGGCTCAAGCCATTAGTTGACATGCTGGTTGATTTGAATATGCCGGCTGCGGCAATCACTGAACAATGTAATTTATTTTCATTGGTGAAATTCTATCGCGCCACGCAAAATCAAGGAGTTAAAGGAATTGTAGGTTCTGATGTTTTCATCTACAATCCTGAAGAACCCGCTCATCCTTATCGTTTGACCTTTCTGGCGCGTAATAAAACCGGTTACATCGTTTTAACCGAACTTATATCAAAAGCTTATCAGGAAGGTCAACACCAGGGGATTCCCATGCTGCAAAGGGAATGGGTTGAACAGAATCATGACGGGTTGATTGTTTTGTCGGGGGCAATGGATGGTGAAATCGGGCAAGCTTTATTGGCGGAAAATAGTGAATTAGCCACTCAACAGGCGCAATATTGGTCTGATTTGTTCCCGCAAAGTTTTTATCTGGAATTGCAGCGAGTCGGTAAAAAGAATGAAGAAAGCTATATTCAGGCTGCAGTTGATTTAGCCATTCGTCTGCAATTGCCGGTTGTGGCGACTAATGATGTGCGTTTTCTCAAAAAAGAAGATTTTGACGCTCATGAGGTTCGGGTATGCATTCATCAGGGACGGGTTCTGGATGACAGTCGGCGTCCGCGGAATTACACCGAGCAGCAGTATTTACGTAGCACCGAGGAAATGCAGGCGTTATTTTCCGATATTCCCGAAGCGTTGGAAAACACTATAGAAATTGCCAAACGCTGTAATGTTGAATTGACGCTAGGTAAAAACTATTTACCTGATTTTCCCGTCCCGGAAGGATTGACACTGGACGAGTTTTTTATTGATGCCTCACGCAAAGGATTGGAGTTGCGATTAAAACAACATCCACCCGTGGGTAGCGGAACATCGGAAGAAAATCTAAAAGTTTATGAAGAGCGGCTTGAGCTTGAACTTAATGTGATTACCCAGATGGGGTTTCCCGGTTATTTCATGATTGTGGCTGATTTTATCCAATGGGCTAAAAACAGTCGGATTCCTGTGGGGCCGGGTCGGGGATCCGGTGCCGGTTCTTTAGTGGCTTATGCGCTCAAGATTACAGACCTGGATCCCATTGAATTTGATTTATTGTTTGAACGGTTCTTGAATCCCGAGCGAGTTTCCATGCCGGATTTCGATATTGATTTCTGTATGGAACGACGTGATGAAGTGATTGATTATGTGGCCAGTCATTACGGTCGCGACCATGTATCCCAGATTATCACTTATGGCTCTATGGCCGCCAAAGCCGTAGTGCGTGATGTGGGCAGGGTGTTGTCATTTTCCTATGGATTTGTTGACGGGTTGGCGAAACTGATTCCTTTTGAAATTGGTATGACGTTGGATAAAGCGTTACAGGAAAGTAGCGAACTAAAGGAGTTGTATGATAGTGAAGAAGAGGTTAAATCGCTGATTGACATGGCGCGTTCGCTGGAGGGTATTTCCAGAAATGCCGGTAAGCATGCCGGAGGGGTGGTTATTTCGCCGAGTAAATTGACGGATTTTACCCCGCTGTATTGTGAACAGGGCGGTGGTAATCTGGTGACTCAGTTTGATAAAAATGATGTCGAAGCGGTAGGTCTGGTGAAATTTGATTTTCTGGGGTTACGGACGCTGACAATTATCGACTGGGCGTTACAAACCATCAATGCGAAGAAACAGCAGAAGGGTGAGCAAGCCGTTGATATTAACCTGATTCCCCGTGATGATGACGCCTGTTACAAACTCTTCAAAAACTGTCAGACGACTGCCGTGTTTCAGTTGGAATCACGCGGTATGAAGGAATTAATTAAAAAACTGAAGCCGGATTGTTTTGATGACATTATTGCATTAGTGGCGTTGTTTCGTCCGGGACCTCTGGAATCCGGGATGGTAGACGATTACATCAATGTCAAGCACGGAGCTAAGGCTGAATATGCCCATCCCTTATTAGAGCCCATTTTAAAGCCTACCAACGGGGTTATTCTGTACCAGGAACAGGTGATGCAGATTGCCCGTGAAATGGCGGGTTATACCTTAGGTGGCGCGGATATGTTGCGACGGGCAATGGGTAAAAAGAAACCTGAGGAAATGGCAAAGCAACGGGCAATTTTTGTTGAAGGCGCTATTAATAACCAGATTGACGAATCTATAGCGACCTATATTTTTGATTTGATGGAAAAGTTTGCCGGTTACGGTTTCAATAAATCACATTCAGCCGCTTATGCACTGGTCGCCTATCAAACAGCTTGGCTTAAAGCGCACTATCCGGCGGCATTTATGGCTGCGGTGCTGTCGTCTGATATGGATAATACCGATAAAGTGGTGGTGTTAATCGAGGAATGCCGGGAAATGGCTTTGACTGTTTGTCCCCCGGATATCAATCTTTCAGAGTATCGTTTTACTGTAAATGACCAAAATGAGATTGTTTATGGTATAGGCGCTATTAAAGGCGTTGGTGAATCGGCCATTGAAGATTTATTGGATGAGCGCAAAAACCATGGCCCATTTACCGGGTTATATGATTTATGTAAACGCGTGGAATTAAGAAAGGTCAATCGCCGAGTCCTGGAAGCTTTAATAAAAGCCGGGGCTTTTGATTCCATCAACAATAACCGGGCGGCTCATTTAGCTGAATTAACAACTGTACTCAAGGTTGCCGAGCAACATGGCAAAATGAGGGTGAGTGGACAGAACGATCTGTTCGGTCTATCGGTTCAAGTGGAAAATGACCAAGAGGATAAGGGCGAGACTTATTCAGCATCGGTTGAACCCTGGTCTGAAAAAGCGCGTTTGGAAGCGGAAAAACAAACCTTAGGCCTATATCTGACCGGACATCCCATTACCGAATATGAACAAGAATTAAAAAATATTACCCATGGCACAATTTCAGCTTTATTGGCTGATGCAGAAAGGTCAAAAGGAAAAATGGAAGGGCGGGTTGCCGGCTTGATTGTTGAGATGAGAACCCGGCAGACCAAACAGGGTAAGATGATGGGGTTTGCCACGCTGGATGACAGAAGCGGACGTCTTGAAGTGGCTGCTTTCAGTAAAATTTTTGAGCAATATCGCGATATTTTGTCTAAAGATACTTTATTAGTTGCAGAAGGTGCGATCAACATAGATGATTTTTCCGGTATGCTGCGGGTGACCGCCGAAAAGATGTATACCATAGATCAGGCCAGAGAAATGTTTGCCCGCAGTGTGCAGCTGCAATGGGATATTACTCGTCATCCAGCCGAAAAAGGCTTTATCGAGCAGTTGACAGAGATACTGAAACCCTTTTGTGGTGGGAGTTGTCCTGTTGTTATCAACTATATCTCAAAAAAAGCAAAAGCAACTATAAAACTGGGTGATGAATGGCGGATACATCCCGGAGATGAATTGCTTAGTCGTTTAAAATATTTTTTATCTTCAGAGGCTGTTGATGTTAAATACAGATAATTTAAAGCAGGAAAATGAGGGCAGAGCAAAGCATTTTATCTGCCCCCAATCTTTATTGAAACCACTTCATCCGGCTTGCCGGGAAACTAATTGATGGGAGACTTATTTCTCAGTTTCAGAAGCTGAGGACTCAGTATTTGACGAATTGTCTGGCTTGTTATTTTCAGATTGTGGTTTGTCCGGCTTAGCGGCTGTTCGTTCTGCAAACTGATTGGCATAAGAACGTGGTTGATGACTGGAGCGATTAGTCGCTTCTGTTGAATCAGTGCTTCCACTATCTCGGGTAGGTGGCGGATTTGTTGCTCCTGAAAAATCAGTACGCCCATCATCCTGGGTGGTCGGCGCTATTTCGGTTTTTTTGTGAGCAGCAGGTTGTTTGGTTGTTCTGTTTTCATTTGTTGTGTGCTCACTTTCCATTTTTTTATAGCCACTATTGCGTCTTCTGCGATTTGGGCTGCGGCGGTTATTTCGATTTTTTACCGGTTTGTTTTCTGTATCAGCAAGCGTTTCAGAAGGCGCGTTTTGGGTATTGGATGCGTCTGAATTATTTTTAGGTGTAGTACGTTTTGCAGGACGTTTATTGTTGCGACGTGTGTTTTGATTACGGTTTTGTTCTGATGAACGGCTATTACGGGACTCGTTTCGGCGTCGTGGATTTCTGTCTTCAGTAGTCGGTTTGCTTTTTTCAGTTGAAAGAGGCGTGTTATCAGTTGTTCCGATCAGTTTTTGCCAAAAACGCTGGATTAAGCTGGCAGATGTCTTTTTGTTTTGAATCGGGGCGGGTGAGTCTGGTAAAAATTCTTTAATAGCCGGTTTTTCAAATTCATGTCTGGATTGTTTGGCAAATTCAGGTGGGGTGATTTCCTGTTCTCTGATTTGCTGATGACTGGCTTTTTCTTCGTCACCTTCAGTGGTTTTTATGCGTTCAATATCATATGCAGGAGTTTCAAGGTGTTTGCTAGGCAAAACTATGATGGCAACTTTCAGTCTGTCCTCAATTTCCTGAATAGTATTACGTTTCTCGTTGAGCAAGAATGTGGCGCAATCAATAGGCAGGTGGGCGATAACTTTTTCGGTACCGTTTTTCATCGCTTCTTCTTCAATAATGCGAAGAACAGCCAAAGTGACTGATTCAACATTTCTTATTGAACCCTGACCCTTGCAGCGAGGACAGGTCAATTGTGTTGAATCACCCAGAGATGGCCGAATTCTTTGTCGGGACATTTCCAGCAAACCAAAACGAGAGATGCGGCCGGTCTGAATTCGGGCGCGGTCAATTTTTAAGGCATCACGTAACTGGTTTTCCACGGCGCGCTGATTCTTATTGGCCATCATGTCGATAAAATCAATGACAAACAGTCCACCTAAATCACGCAAGCGGAGTTGACGGGCAATTTCGTCGGCGGCTTCCAGGTTGGTATTTAAAGCGGTTTCTTCAATATCACTGCCTTTGGTTGCGCGTGCAGAGTTGATGTCAATTGAGGTTAATGCCTCAGTATGATCAATTACGATGGAACCACCGGAAGGCAAAGAAACTTCACGGTTATAAGCCATTTCAATCTGGGATTCGATTTGATAACGGCTGAATAAAGGTACGTTATCTTCGTACAATTTGGCTTTAGGTAAATAATGCGGCATGACTTGCTGCAGAAAATTCTGTACCAATTTGAAAGAAGACTGGTTGTCGATCAGGATTTCATCAATATCACTACGTAAATGATCACGAAGAGCGCGGATGATAACATTGCTTTCCTGAAAAATAAGGAATGGCGCTGTTTTATCAGAGCTGAATCTGTCGATGGCTTCCCATAATTGCAGCAAATAATTCAAATCCCATTGCAGCTCTTCGGCATTTTTGCCGCATCCTGCCGTACGTACAATTAATCCCATGCTGTCTGGTATATCGAGTGCCGCCAGGGTTTCTTTAAGTTCATTGCGAGTATCGCCTTCAATGCGCCTGGATATGCCCCCGGCTTTGGGATTGTTAGGCATTAAAACCAAATACGTTCCGGCCAGGCTGATGTAGGTTGTTAAAGCCGCGCCTTTGTTGCCGCGCTCTTCCTTTTCAATCTGGACAATAACTTCCTGGCCTTCTTTTAGGATTTTTTTGGCAGACGAGGTGTTTTCATCATCTTTGTTGTTATCTTGTGTTTTATATTGCGGGGAAACTTCCTTAAATGGCAGAAACCCGTGCTTTTCAGCGCCGTAATTAACGAAAGCCGCTTCAAGACTGGGTTCAACCCGGGTTATAATTCCTTTATAAATATTTGATTTTTTTTGTTCTTTTGATGGGACTTCTATATCAAAGTCATAAAGTTTTTGACCATCTACCAAAGCAACACGCAACTCTTCCGGTTGGGTGGCATTGATAAGCATTCTTTTCATTGTGTATCCTTGTTGTTTCCTGCTCCATTACGATTATTTGAACAGATTCGTTTCAATATGTATGTGGCTTTTTATAGCTATCCTGATTAATGTATTTCCAGTTGCGGGAGCAAAAACCGGTTGACCGCCAAGGATGGTGGAAGTGCCGGTTTTGCAGGAGCAAAAATCGTTCGATAGTTTTGCTCAGCTAGTTTTTCTAGCGCCTTAGTCAAAGTATCTATAATCTTTGAATCGCTGTTATCAGATAAAATCCGTTATGGACATCTGGCTTTGGAATTTCAGTTATATTGTAAAGTCTGTTCTGTATAAAGCAGCGTCGCTCATCAAGGGTCGAACGATAAAACCCAAAAAATTCTTTATGTATAAACGCTTTTCTGCATGAAATGCAGTGTCATTCAATATTGACCGACTGTTGAGTCAATAAACTTATCTGTTTTATAAGCTATATACATTAACCTTATTAATATAACAATCTTTATCTGTTACAGCAATTTAAACATCATTAATTGGAATAAATTGTTATCATTTGTTTATGAATACTACACAAACTGAAGGCAAACCCAAAGTCCGGTGGATAGAAATTGGTGAAGAAAATGCTGGTCAGCGCTTGGATAATTATTTAATCAGTCTGCTGAAAGGTGTGCCTAAAACCAGAATTTACAGAATAGTCAGAAAAGGCGAGGTGAGGGTTAACAAAGGTAGGTCGGATATAAAGTATCGTTTGAAAGTTAATGATGTGGTCAGGGTTCCTCCAATAAGGGTGGCAACAAGAACAGCGGAAGTTATGGTTCAGCCGGCTTTAAAATTCAGTCTTGAAAATGACATTTTGTATGAAGATGACAGCATGATTGTTTTAAACAAACCATCCGGCTTTGCTGTTCATGGAGGGAGTGGCATTAGCTCCGGGGTCATTGAAGCGTTGAGGCAGTTGAGACCTGAACAGCGATTCCTTGAACTGGTTCACAGGCTGGATAAAGAAACTTCGGGGTGTCTGCTTGTCGCTAAAAAAAGGAATATTCTGAAGCAATTGCATGAACTGTTCAGAGGCGATGGCGTTAAAAAAACCTATTTGGCTTTACTGGTAGGTCAATGGCAGAGAAAAAAACAATGGGTTGATATGCCATTGTTAAAAAATATCAGTAAAGGCGGGGAAAGAATGGTGGTTGTCAGTCAGTCTGGTAAAACGGCGGAAACACTCTTTATCCGGTTAAAAAAATATCAGTATGCGACGCTGGTTCAGGCATCACCTAAAACCGGGAGAACTCACCAGATCAGGGTTCATGCTGCTTATTTAGGGCATCCGATTGCAGGTGATGACCGCTATGGAGAAGATGGAGTTAATCGTGAATTTAAAAACAGAGGTATTCGGAGATTGTTTCTTCATGCCGAACAATTACGGTTCGAGCATCCATTGACTGGCAATATGATGCATTTTACAGCGCCTTTGCCGCAGGAATTACAAACTTTGATTGATAATGAAAAAATTTGATTTGATCGTCTTTGATTGGGATGGCACATTGGTTAATTCTATTGACTGGATTGTGCATTGTTTACAAAAAGCAGCTCAATTGTGTAACTGTGATGTCCCTGAAACACAGGCCGTCAAAAATATTATTGGTTTGAGTATTGAACATGCTATGGCTGAATTATTTCCCGGTATTGAAAAACAAGTTCAGGAACAATTAATATCTCATTACAGTCAACTGTTTTTCTCGAAAAAAACCAGTCGGAATGATCTGTTTTCGGGAGTTTATGACATGCTGGTTCAGCTTAAACAAAATGACTATTTATTGGCGGTTGCTACCGGCAAAAAAAATAGAGGATTGATTAAAACCATGAAGGATGCAGATTTGCTGGATTTTTTTAGTGTCACGCGTAGTGCTGACCAAACGGCTTCCAAACCCGATCCGTTGATGCTCAATGAAATTATTGAGGAACTGGAAGTCAGTAAAGATAAGGTTTTAATGGTCGGCGATTCAGTTCATGACTTGCAGATGGCGATTAATGCAAAAATAGCAGCAGTCGGTGTGGCATGTGGTGCTCATTCAATTGAGGTGTTACGACAATATAATCCGCTGATGTGTTTACAGCAGACCAGTGAATTGTTGGAAATTATTTGATAGGTTTAAAGCAGTGGAAAATCAACAAGACAATATAGAACAGCAAACAAACAAAGAATCCGGCTGGGAAAAACAGCTGCTTGAAAAGCTGGCTTTCGCGGCAGTGAATGAACAACGTAAAGCCAGGCGTTGGGGAATCTTTTTTAAGTTGCTGACCTTTGCTTATCTGATTGTTATTCTGGCTATTGCCATGTATCCCAAGTTTAAAACAGAGCTAGGGGGCGGAGTCAAGAAACATGCCGCTATTATTGATGTGCAAGGGGTTATTGCAGAAAATGAAGTGACCAATGCAAATACCATTATTGAAGGCTTAAGGGATGCTGTTAAAGATAAAAATACCCAAGGCATCATTTTGAATATTAATTCTCCGGGTGGAAGTCCGGTGCAATCGGCCTATATTTTTGAAGAAATCCGGCGTCTGAAAAAAAAGCATCCTGATATTCCTGTTTATTCTGTAGTGAGTGATATCTGTGCGTCAGGCGCTTATTATATTGCTTCAGCCAGCGATAAAATTTATGTTAATCAAGCCAGCATTATAGGCTCTATTGGCGTTATTATGAACGGTTTTGGCTTTGTTGATGTGTTGAAAAAACTGGGTGTTGAACGGCGTTTGTTAACAGCCGGGGCGCATAAAGCGATGCTGGATCCGTTTTCCCCGCTTAAAACAACAGAAGCCGAACATATGCAAACTTTGCTGGATGAAGTTCATCAGCAGTTTATTGACGCGGTTCGTTTAGGGCGTGGAAAACGGCTTGTTGAGTCGCCGGATATGTTTTCCGGCCTTGTTTGGACTGGTGCTGACGGAATCAAGTTGGGTCTGGCTGATGGTTTGGGTAGTGTCGATTTTGTGGCAAAAGAAGTAATCGGTACTGAGAAAAAGGTTAACTTTACGCCTCAGGAGCAAGTGCTGGAAAGATTGGTGGGAAAATTTGCCGCATCGTTCGGGCATGCAATGGGCGCGGTAATTAACGGCATTACCTTAAGATAAAATTCAGTCTTGATTCATGTGCCTCTACTATAATGCTGATAAGCAGTCGCAGCAGGATGGATTTATTACTATTTTCAGGTGTAAGACCTTTATGCAACGAATTTTTAACGCATTATTGCTGACTTTATGTGCTATTCAAATCAGCCCTGTCGGAGCTGAAGAATTTTTGGCTGTATTAACGCTTGATGATGCGGCTAGAAAGATTATTCAACAGAATAATTACAAGGTTTTGGCGACAAAAACTGAATCAGGACGTGGAAAATCGGTACATATTATTAAGGTATTAACTCCTGACGGCAGGATTCAATATATTAAAATTGATGCAAAGAGTGGCGAAATTGTCAAATAAGCCAGGGAGCCTATGATGCGTATTTTAGTGGTTGAAGATGAACAGATATTGTGTCAACAGATTAAACAGTTTTTTGCTGATAAAGGGTTTGCAGTCGATACTGCGGATACGGCAGCTGATGGTTTTTATATGGCGACTGAATATCCAGTTGATGTTGCTGTGATTGATATTGGTCTGCCTGATTATTCCGGGGTCGAGCTGATTAAGAAACTCAGGAGTAAAAAAAATACGTTGCCGGTATTATTGTTAACAGCGAGAAATCGCTGGCAGGATAAGGTGGAAGGCCTGGAAGCCGGGGCTGATGATTATCTGGCCAAGCCGTTTCATTATGAAGAATTAATGGCCAGGGTTAATGCATTGATTCGTCGCTCCCAAGGTAAAGCGCATCCGGTGTTAACTTTTGCCAATATCAGGCTTGATACACTTTCTCAGGATGTTACTGTGGATGGCGAATTGATAGATCTGACAGCGTTTGAGTATAAAGTGCTTGAATATCTCCTGTTCCGTCGTGGAGAAGTGGTCTCAAAATCAGTATTGAGTGAACATATTTACGATGAAGATTTTGACCGTGACAGCAATGTTATTGAAGTATTTGTAGGACGTCTTAGAAAAAAAATTGATCCCCAAGGGATGACTAAACCGATTGAGACTTTAAGGGGGCGAGGGTACCGTATTCCGGCGCAAACTGATTAATTGAAAGTGAAAATTAATTCGCTCAGTTTCCGAGTGTTATTGGCGGAAGGATTGGTTTTAGTCACATTTTTTGCGCTGGTAGCTTTTGTATTGGAGCAGGCGTTTCAACAAAGTGCTGAACAAGCGCTCAAGGAAAAGTTACAGATTCAGATTTATTCTTTATTGTCGGTCGCGGAAATGAATAGAGCATTGCAATTGACCATGCCGGACGTTCTCCGTGAACCCCGTTTTGCCAACCCCGGTTCAGGATTATATGCTGTTATCCGCTTATCAGATCAAAGTTTGGTTTGGCGTTCAGCTTCGGCGGTAGGAATCAAACTTCCTCTGGCAAAACAATTAAATCAGGGGGATTTTGCTTTTTTACAGGATAGTCGCCAGCGTTTTGTTTTGCACTATGCTGTTATTTGGGAAAATGAATCGGGATTTGAAAGATCCTATATCTTTACTGTGGCGGAGGACGGTCAATTTGTCAGTCATCAAGTGGCGCAGTTTAGAGTCACTATGACCAGCTGGTTGTCAGGTATTGGTTTGTTGCTGGTATTAATGCAATTGGTATTACTGCGCTGGGGTTTAAAACCTTTACGGCAGATTGGACAGGATATTGAACGGGTTGAAACGGGTGAAAAAAACAAACTGGATGGACATTATCCGACTGAATTGAATGGTGTTGTTGGTAATTTGAATGCCTTAATTAGCAGTGAACGCGCGCATTTAGAGCGATACCGTAATACTCTGGCAGATCTAGCGCATAGTCTAAAGACGCCGCTGGCTATCCTGAGAGGATGCATAGAGGCGCCGGAAGTCAATCGCGATACCGTGCAGAATCAGATCAGCAGAATGCATGAAATTGTTGAATATCAATTGCAAAGAGCGGCTGCAAAAGGACAGAGAAAGGTAGCCGGCAGGGTTGATATCAGTGTTATTCTGCAAAAAATTATTACTTCGCTGGAAAAGGTTTATGCCGACAAGCATATTGATTTCGATTTTACTGATAACCAGGATTGCCAGGTGTATTGTGAACATGGAGATATGTTTGAAATTGCTGGGAATTTGCTGGATAACGCTGCTAAATGGTGTCGTCACAAAGTCAGAATTTCTGTCATAAAACTGCAAGATAAAGAGCATGTTAATTATTCTCTGCTGTTACTGATTGAAGATGACGGCTCAGGGATAGCGCCGGAAAAAATCGACGAGATATTAAAAAGAGGGGTAAGGGCCGATGAAAATATTGCCGGTCATGGTATCGGTATGGCCGTGGTTAATGAATTAATCGCCTTGCTTGGTGGTCGCTTAATCGGTGCAAAAAGTACAGATTTGGGTGGAATGCAGTGGCAAGTCTATTTGCCATGAAAAGAAATTGTTTTCGACTATTGCTTAATTGTATTAATTCAAGGATAATACGCCCTCTTTCAGTCAACGACTGGATTTACGATGGTTACTGTGTCGGTCCTCTCGCAACGATACGCTGTAAACCCCGCCAGGCCCGGAAGGGAGCAACGGTAGCAGCAGATTCGTGTGCCGGGATGTGGCTGGCATGGTAGCCGCCCAATCTTTATTGCCGAGTCTGTAATGACTTATCAGGTTCTTGCCAGAAAATGGCGTCCACAAAATTTCACCCAAGTTATTGGCCAAGAGCATGTGACTCAATCTTTGATTCATGCCTTGCAACATGATCGTCTGCATCACGCTTATTTATTTACCGGAACTCGTGGCGTAGGCAAAACAACCATTGCCCGTATTCTGGCAAAAGCCATCAACTGTGAAAATTCGCAAGATTACAATCCCTGTGGGGAATGTAATATTTGCCGTGATTTCGATCAGGGCCGTTTTATGGATCTGATTGAAGTGGATGCCGCTTCACGCACTAAAGTTGAGGATACTCGCGATTTACTGGATAACGTTCAGTATGCGCCGAATCAGGGCCGTTTTAAGATTTATTTGATAGACGAAGTCCATATGTTGTCGGGACACAGTTTTAACGCCTTGTTAAAAACCCTGGAAGAGCCACCGCCTCACGTCAAATTTTTATTAGCGACTACCGATCCGCAAAAAATTCCAGTCACCGTATTATCACGCTGTCTGCAGTTTAATCTGAAGCGTATGTTACCCGAACAAATCGACGCTCAGATGCGGTTTATTTTGCAACAGGAACAGATTGCTTTTGAAGAAAATGCGCTTAAAGTATTATCGCGTGCTGCAGATGGCAGTATGCGTGACGGTTTGAGTCTGTTAGATCAGGCGATTGCCTATGGTAGTGGCAAGGTGGTATGCGATGATGTGGCTAAGATGTTGGGGACAGTGGCTCAACAACCGGTTGATGATATTTTGCTGGCGTTGGCTGCCAATGATGCTAAAGCATTGATGGCAAAAATTGAGGAAGTAGCTAATTTGACACCTGACTTCAGCAATATTCTACAACAGCTGTTGCGTATTTTACATCGGGTTGCATTAACTCAACAGTTGCCGGGTTGGGTTGATCATGAATTTGATCCGCAATTAATAAATGATCTGGTTGACCGGTTATTACCGGAAGATGTGCAATTATTCTATCAAATTGGCTTGATTGGTCAAAGGGATCTGGATTTGGCGCCTGATCCGCGTAGCGGTTTTGAAATGGTGATGTTAAGGATGCTGGCCTTTAAACCCAAAAAAACAGCGCCAGGAAATGATCCAGCTCAACAGCAGCCGGCAACGCAACACTTCAGTTCGACAACAACTTCTTTAAGTGATCGGAAACAAGCTGTCGTTCCACAAATATCCGATAGCATTAAAACTGAACAGAATGATAAACAGACATCTTCGACTGAGAATTGGCCGGAAATTATTCAGGCTATGAAAATCAAAGGAATGACTAGAGAGTTGGCGAATAATTGCGTCTATAATGGAGCGGATGATTCCAGATGCCATTTGACTATAAACCCGTCGCATAAACATTTGTTGGGTAGTAAGGCGGAAGAAAAACTACAAAAAGCTTTACAGGATTATTATGGTAAACCCTTGAAGTTGAAAATCACGGCGGGGAAAACAGATAATATTACACCGGCTGTACAGATGCAGAGAAATCGGGAAGATCGACAACAAGCCGCTGTCGATGCTATTAATCAGGATGACAATGTGCAAGCCTTAAAAGAGCATTTTGATGCCAGGATAATGCCTGGCACCATTGAACCGATTGATGATTAGTGGAGAGAATATGAAAAACGCACTGGGTAATATCATGCAGCAAGCCCAAAAAATGCAAGAAGATATGAAAAAGGCACAGGAAGAACTTGCGGCAATGGAAGTGTTGGGTGAATCTGGCGCCGGGCTGGTGACCGTGTTGATGACGGGTAAGCGTGAAGTCAGAAAAGTGACTATTGATGACTCCTTGGTGGGGGATGATAAAGATATGCTGGAAGATTTGGTTGCTGCCGCCATTAATGATGCGGTACACAAAGTCAGTAAAATGAAAAAGGAAAAAATGGCTGATATAACAGCGGGTATTCCTATTCCTCCTGGTTTTCAAATGCCGTTCTAAAGCAAATTATGCACACAAATGGGTTGTTGGGAGAGTTGATACAAAGCCTCTGCTGTTTGCCCGGAGTCGGCCCCAAGTCTGCTCAACGGATGGCTTTTTATTTGTTGCAGCAAGATCGTAATGGCGCTAGACAGCTTAGTAAGGTGTTATTGAAAGCCGTTTCCGAAATTAGTTATTGCCGGCAATGTCGCACCCTTACAGAAGCTGAACTGTGTGAGATTTGCACAAACTCTGCTCGTGAATTATCTGTTTTATGTGTAGTTGAAAGTCCGGCTGATGTCTGGGTGGTTGAGCAGGCGACAGCTTTTAAAGGGCGTTATTTTGTCTTGCATGGGCGTTTGTCTCCTTTGGATGGTATCGGGCCGGATGAGTTGGGATTTGATCTGCTGGAAAAATATATGGCTGAGGGTGATTTACAAGAAATAATTCTGGCGACCAATTCCACAGTAGAAGGTGAAGCCACTGCTCACTTTATCAGTGAGGTAGCGCGTAAATATGCCATAAAAGCCAGTCGTATTGCTCATGGTGTGCCCATGGGAGGAGAACTGGAGTATATTGACAGTGGTACATTGACACATGCTTTCAACGGGCGTCGGGAATATTGAAATCAAGCGCGTTCTTCCAGTTAATAAATTAAGGTAAAAGGCGAATGAATAATTGTCTGTTTTGTAAAATGGTTACGGGTGATATACAGCCGGATATGGTGTTTGAAGACGATAAACTATTGGCCTTCAGGGATATTAATGCCCAGGCGCCAGTGCATGTTTTAATTATTCCCAAGCAGCATGTGGCGACCCTTAATGAACTGCATGATATGCAACTGGCCGGACACATGTTGTTGACAGCCGCTAATATTGCTAATCAGGAAGGACTGTCAGAAAATGGCTACAGAACCGTTTTGAATTGTAATAAGCAAGGTGGGCAGGAGGTTTATCATTTGCATATGCATTTGTTAGGCGGCAGGCAGATGATTTGGCCGCCGGGTTGATTTTTCCGCGAAAAGTCGTCAATCGCCATAACTCATGGAATATCAGTTGACGGTAGAGCTCCGATGACTAAACAAAATAATCCCCCAGCCATTTTTTTGATGGGGCCTACGGCATCCGGAAAAACAGCATTAGCTGTGCAGTTGGCGCATATATTCAATGCTGAAATTATTAGCGTGGATTCTGCGTTAGTTTATAAAGGGATGGATATTGGTACGGCAAAACCGACTATGGAAGAACGCGAAGGGATTCCTCATCATTTAATTGATATTCTGGATCCTGCCGAATGTTTTTCTACCGGACAGTTTAAGAAATTGGCAATGGAATTGATGGCTGATATTACTGTGCGTGGAAAAATTCCATTGCTTACCGGGGGAACTATGCTGTATTTCAATGCCTTGTTCTATGGACTGGCTTCATTGCCGGAAGCTAATCCTGAAATCAGGAAAAAGCTGGATTTGGAGTTGCGGCAATTGGGTAAAGAGTCCTTATATCAACGACTGGCGCAGGTTGATCCACAATCAGCCGCCAGGATTCATCCCAATGATCCACAAAGAATTCAACGCGCGCTAGAGGTTTTTGAAATAAGTGGGAGAACTATCAGTAGTTTTTTTATGCAGGCCGGTCAGGAACAAATACCTTATCGAAAAATCAAATTGATTGTCGCCCCTGAAGACCGGAAAATATTACATGATAAAATTGCTCGGCGTTTTTATAAAATGCTGGAGCATGGATTGGTGGATGAAGTTAACGCTCTGTTTCTCAGAAAGGACCTTGATGAAACCAGACCAGCGATACGTGCGGTAGGTTATCGCCAGGTCTGGGCCTATTTACAGAATGACTATGATTTGGCTACGATGACTGAAAAAGCTATTGTCGCCACCCGACAATTGGCGAAAAGACAGTTTACCTGGCTTCGCAGAGAGGAAGATGCATTACAGTTTGTAACTGAAGATAAAAATTTGTTGTCAAAGATTCGTAACGCTGTTCAGCTATAAAAAAATAATTAGCTGTGTGAACTTGAAAAAAAATGAATTGTCCCAACAATTACTGTAATAGTTGAAAAACTGATGATTTTGCCCTGACTCTGTTAAAAGCAAAAAAATTAGTAAGTAATGTATTCACAGGCTGAATAATAATAAGGAGAAATTGGATGTCAAAAAGTCAAAATTTACAGGATAATTTTTTAAATACACTTAGAAAAGAACATACGCCTGTATCAATATTTCTGGTTAATGGTATTAAGCTTCAAGGGAAGGTGGATTCCTTTGATCAGTATGTCATTATGCTTAAAAATACAGTCAGTCAGATGGTATATAAGCATGCAATATCAACTATCGTACCGGGAAAACCCGTCAAATTAGCACGAGATAACGAACTCATTGAAGACTGAATATTATATTAAATTGAAGGGGTGTTTCTTTGTTTGAGCGTCCTGATTCCGGTGAGCGGGCAATACTTGTTCACCTAAGCTTGCAGGCCAACCGAGAGGATCTTAAAGAATTAAAGGAGTTGGCAAAATCAGCAGGTGCAGACCCCGTGTACGTAGTCACTGGCAGTCGTTATCGGCCTGATCCCAAATATTTCATAGGCTCAGGAAAGCTGAATGAAATCAAGGCGGATATAGAGTTACATGCTGCCGATATTGTGTTGTTTAATCATCCACTTTCGCCCAGTCAGGAAAGGAATCTTGAGTTGGCTTTAGGTGTGCGAGTGGTTGATAGAAACGGTCTGATTCTGGATATTTTTGCGCAACGTGCGCAAACTTTTGAAGGTAAATTGCAGGTTGAGTTGGCGCAATTAAAACATTTGTCCACTCGCCTGGTGCGGGGCTGGACTCACCTGGAGCGGCAAAAAGGCGGGATCGGGTTGAGAGGCCCTGGCGAAACTCAGCTGGAAACAGACAGAAGATTGCTGGGGATGCGTATCAAACAGATTCAACGTCGACTGGAAAAAGTGGAAAAACAGCGTCATCAAGGACGCAGCAAAAGAAAAAAAGCGGAACTGCCTTCAGTATCTTTGGTGGGATATACTAATGCTGGGAAATCTACACTATTCAATACCTTGACTCGTTCAGATATTTATGCGGCTAATCAATTGTTTGCCACACTGGATCCAACCTTAAGAAATTATTCGCTTGGTAATGGCAGCAATCTGGTGCTTGCTGATACTGTCGGGTTTATTCGTCATTTGCCTCATGAACTGGTGGCGGCTTTTAAATCCACCTTGCAGGAAGCCAGTGAAGCAGATTTGTTGTTACATGTGATTGATGCTAATGCAGAAGATAGAGAAACAACAGTTTTTCATGTCAATCAGGTGTTGGAAGATATTGATGCTCATGAGATTCGACAACTACAAGTACTGAATAAAATAGATTTACTGGAAAACAAGGTTGAGCCACACATTGATTATGATAAAACAGGTGTCCCGGTTAGAGTTTGGTTGTCGGCGCAGACAGGGGAAGGGTGTGATTTACTTGAGCAGGCATTGAACGAAATTTTTTCCAGTAAAAAAGTTAAAAGAAAATGTTTTTTATTGCCACAACAAGCCGGTGTACGGGCAAAGTTGTTTGATTTTGCTCGGATTATTGAGGAAGAAGCTAATGACAGTGGTGGTTGGGAACTGGCGGTGGAAATTGATAAAAAGCATCTTGGTTTGTTAAAAGATGTAAGAATTGAAGAAATAAGCTGAAATGATTAATTTGCGATAGAATATAAAACTTTGGCGAATAGCCGTTTTATGGAAAGGATTTTCAATAAAACTATAGTGTTAGGGAAAGTCAGATTTAACGAAAATATCCAATTGGAGCATTTAGTATGGCCTGGAATGAACCCGGTGGCGACAACAAAGACCCCTGGAGTGGTCGTAAGGATCAGAGTGGTCCGCCCGATCTTGATGAAGCAATACGTTCTTTGCAAGAGAAATTAGGCGGTCTTTTTGGCGGAGGAGCCGGTGGAGGAAAATCTCAGGGATCTTCTGGAAAGAGTTTTGGCTTTTTGGCTGCTGGTGCCGCTGTTCTTTGGGGATTGAGTGGCTTTTATACGGTTGAACAAGGTACTCTCGGTGTCGTCACCCGCTTCGGTGCTTATGTTGAAACCACCCAATCGGGCTTGAACTGGCATTTTCCTGCGCCTATTGAAGCGGTGCAGATCATTGATGTCCAAAAACAACGCTTTATTGAGGTAGGTTATCGTTCTGGTGGCCGGCAAGGGCAGGGTTCGGTTCCGCGTGAAGCACTGATGTTGACCAAAGATGAAAATATTGTCGATGTGCGTCTGGCTGTTCAGTATCAAGTCAAGAGTGCTAAAGATTATGCTTTTAACGTATTCAATCCGGCAGCCACTTTGAAACAGGTTACGGAAAGCGTAGAACGTGGTGTTATCGGTCACAATAGTATGGATTTTGTGTTGACTGAAGGGCGTAGTGAAATCGTCGCCGAAATTAAAACAGAGATTCAGTCGGTGATGGATTCCTATAAAGCTGGTATTTTAGTGACCAGCGTGAATTTACAGGATGCCCAGCCGCCAGAGCAGGTACAGGGCGCTTTTGAAGATGCCATTAAAGCCCGGGAAGATAAACAGCGCTTGATCAATGAAGCGGAAGCGTATTCAAACGATGTGGTGCCGAGAGCGCGAGGGGCTGCTTCCCGTAAAATTCAGGAAGCTGAAGGTTATAAAGTGAGAGTGATTGCCGAAGCCAATGGTGAGGTCAGCCGTTTTGCTAAAATACTGAAGGAGTATCAAAAAGCACCGGAAGTGACGCGGCAGCGTATTTATATTGAAGCTATGCAGAATGTACTAAGTAATACCGATACGATTATGGTTGATGTAAAAGGAGGCAACAATTTACTTTATTTGCCACTGGATAAATTAAATCATCAATCATTACCGAAAGCTCAAGTATCAACTGGACATATTCCGAGCAAAGTGGTTCATAAACCGGTAGGAACTGTTAACCGTAATGCGCGATCCTCGTTCCGTGGTCGTGATGTGAGAGGGCGCTAGGATGGGTATCAATAAAATTTTAGTAGCTGTTGCTGCAATTATTATTCTGCTTTCAATGTCGGTTTTTACAGTAGACCAAACTGAAAGAGCGATTAAATTTCGCTTAGGTGAAATCGTTGAAACTGATTTTTCACCGGGTATTCATGCGAAATTCCCATTCATCAATAATGTCAAAAAATTTGATGCCCGTATTTTGACATTGGATTCAAAGCCGGAGCGGTTTTTAACGGCGGAAAAGAAAAATGTCATCGTCGATTCTTATGTTAAATGGCGTATTGGCGATCTCAAGACGTTTTATACCGCTGTTGCTGGCGATATAAGTCAGGCTAATGTGCGTCTGGATCAGATTATCAAAGATGCTTTTCGTAGTGAATTCAGTAAACGTGAAATCAAACAGCTGGTTTCAACTGATCGCAGTATGATTCGTGAAGCTTTGATTACCAATACATCACCTATGGCGAAAAAGTTAGGGATTGATATTGTTGATGTGCAGGTCAAGCGTATTGACTTGCCGAATGAAGTCAGTTCCTCGGTGTATCGCCGGATGGAAGCGGAAAGGGAAAGAGTGGCGCGCGAGTTTCGTTCGCAAGGCGCTGAACAAGCTGAACGTATTCGGGCGGATGCCGATAAACAACGGGAGATTATCTTAGCAAATGCCTTTCGCGATGCTGAAATCCTGCGCGGTGAAGGCGATGCGAAAGCAGCTGATATTTATGCAAAAACCTATGGCAAAGATATAGAGTTCTTTACTTTTTATCGAAGTATGAATGCATACAAGCAAACGTTTAATAAATCAGGTGATATGCTGGTGTTAGAACCGGATTCTGATTTCTTTAAATATTTTAAGAAACAGAAATAGTATTTTCTGGAAGGAACAAGCTATTTAAAAACGCTCCACTTTGGTGGGGCGTTTTGTGCGAATAGGACAGACAAAAAATGCAAAAAAATGATTCCTGGCTTTTGCCTGAAGGAATAGAAGAAGTATTACCTGATGATGCCAAGCATCTTGAATGTCTACGTAGAAAGTTACTGGATGTTTTTTCGTGTTGGGGCTATGAACTGGTTATTCCACCCATTGTTGATTTCCTGGATTCGTTGTTAACCGGTTCCGGTTACGATCTTGAATTACAGACATTTAAACTGACTGATCAAATCAGTGGCAAAATGCTGGGTGTGCGGGCTGATATGACGCCGCAAGTGGCCAGAATTGCCGGACATAATTTAAAACATGATTGGCCTACCAGGCTATGTTATGCAGGAACTGTTTTACATACATTAGGCGATAATCTGGAAAAATCGCGTAGTCCTATGCAAATCGGTGCGGAACTTTATGGACATTCCGGTCTGGAAAGTGACTTGGAAGTCATCCAGTTGATGCTGGAAATGTTAGCTATGGCCGGTATTGAAAACGTTCATTTGGACTTGGGGCATGTCGGCATTTATCGAGCTTTAGCAAAACAGGCGCAGTTATCAAAACAGCAGGAAGCTGAATTATTTGATGTTCTACAAAGAAAAGCGCGAACCGAGTTAGACGAATTGTTGGCAGGATATTTTATTGCTGATGAATTCAAACAGATATTAACGGCTTTACCTACATTAAATGGTGGCGCGGAGGTCTTTTCCAAGGCAGCTGACATCATTGCTGATACTGATGAATCAGTAAAACAGGCCTTAACCGAAATGCAACAAATTGCAGATAAATTGGCTGTCCAATATCCGTCATTGCCGGTAAATTTTGATCTAGCAGAGTTACGGGGTTATCGCTATCATACCGGTATCGTGTTCGCAGCTTTTGTTCCCGGTTTCGGTAAGGAAATTGCCAGAGGTGGACGCTATGACAATATTGGTGAATTCTTTGGCCGGGCGCGAGCCGCGACAGGTTTTAGCGCTGATCTGAAAGTTCTGGCAAGTTTTCTGGCGGTGTTTGAGAATAAACCGGAACAAGTGATTTATGCCCCTTATGAAGATGATGCAGCTTTGCAGGAAATAATCCGTGACCTGCGGGCGTCAGGAACTGTGGTCATTCAGCAATTGCCAGGACAAATGGGAACGGCGGGAGATTTCGGCTGTACTGCTGTTTTAGAAAAACAAAATAAAAACTGGGTTGTCAAACCTTTAGATTAAAGTTGGATTAGTTATGGGAAAAAATGTTGTTGTCATCGGTACACAGTGGGGTGACGAAGGAAAAGGTAAAGTGGTTGACTTGCTGACTGACCAGGTTGGCTCCGTTGTTCGTTTTCAAGGTGGTCACAATGCTGGGCATACGCTGGTTATTAATGGAAAAACAACGGTTTTACATCTGATACCCTCAGGTGTTTTAAGAGAAAATGTGCAATGCATGATCGGCAACGGGGTAGTTCTGTCTCTTGATGCTTTGCTGGAAGAAATTGAAATACTAGAGAAATCCGGTATTTCTGTCAGGAATCGGCTGAAAATCAGTGAGGCATGTACTCTGATCCTGCCGATTCATATTGCTATTGATCAAGCCAGAGAAAAAGCGCGTGGCGGCAAGGCCATAGGTACAACCGGCCGCGGTATTGGGCCTGCTTATGAAGATAAGGCGGCTCGAAGAGGGGTGCGTGCAGGTGATCTGTTAAATAGTGAAGAGTTCGCCAAACGATTGCAAGAACTGGCTGATTATCATAACTTTATGTTGACCGAATTTTACCATACTGATCCGGTAGATTTTGAATCCATGCTGACAACAACTTTACAGTTGGGTGAGCAGATCAAACCCATGCTGACTGATGTGGCAGAAGCATTAAAGAACCAGCAGCAACAAGGAAATAATATTTTATTTGAAGGGGCTCAAGGGGCTTTGTTGGATATTGACCATGGAACCTATCCTTATGTAACCTCTTCAAATACGACAGCCGGTGGGGCGGCAACAGGAACCGGTGTCGGGCCTTTGGATCTGGATTATATTCTGGGGATTACCAAGGCTTATTCTACCCGAGTGGGCAATGGACCCTTTCCAACAGAATTGAATGATGAAAATGGTGAGCACTTAGGGGTTAAAGGCCATGAGTTCGGTGCAACCACCGGTCGTAAAAGAAGGACGGGCTGGTTTGATGCAGTGTCCATGCGTAAATCCGCTCAAATGAACAGCCTGAGCGGACTATGCCTAACCAAGCTGGATGTACTGGATGGGCTTGACAGGATTGGTGTTTGTACCGGCTATAAAATCAATGGTGAATTAATTGAAACGGCGCCGTTAGGTGCGGATAAGTATGAAGTCTGTGAACCAGTGATTGAGGATATGCCGGGTTGGACAGAGAATACTCAAGGCATCACCCATTTTGCAGATTTACCGGAAAATGCCAAGGCCTATATTCACAGGCTGGAACAGCTAGTCGGGGTTAAGGTGTCGATTTTGTCAACAGGACCCGATAGAAATGAAACGATCATATTAGAAAACCCGTTTGCCTGATTTTGATTTGTGGTGTAGTCGCTGCGGATTTATCCGCACAGTGCGAATGGATTCGTACCGACATCCAATTCACATTGTCTTAATTTAATGGTGTGATTCTATTAATTACGGAGATAATGTTGATTACTTATGGAGGCGCTGAACAAATTATCCCTGATTTGTCAGCGCCCACAAAATCAATGGCTTACAGCCATAGGTTTTGGTGGCACATCCTTGTGCCACAGGAATCGCGAATAAATCAGCGATTCCTTATCTCTTCTTCCGTTTTTGTTTGCGGGCGGCTTTCTGCTTTCGAATAGCTGCCAATTCAATCAGCTCAGTTTCCATCATGGTGGGCGTTTCGAATGTTATTGCTCCCAGCATTCCACTCCTTAATTCGTTCAATAAAATCTTTGCCGTTCTATCCCCATCAACTTGTTTACCGGCGCGTAAACAACCGCGTTTTTGGCCGACAATTTCCATTAAATCAGCGGCGCTGTCGGGTAATTGTTTAAGCTCGTAACGCTTTTTAAGTTGTTCAGGGTAGGCGTTGAGTAAATACTCGACAGCAAAAAAAGCCACATCATCATATTGCATGGCGGTATCTTTAATGGCACCGGTAGTTGCCAGCCGATAACCACTGTTTTTGTTTTCTACATTAGGCCAGAGTATTCCCGGGGTATCGGAAAGTACAATGTTGTTGGGCAAATTAATGCGTTGCTGGCGTTTGGTGACAGCCGGTTCGTTACCTGTTTTGGCAATTATTCGACCGGCCAGAATATTAATGATGGTCGATTTTCCCACATTGGGAATCCCCATGATCATGGGGCGAATAATTTTATTGGCAGCTGTTTTCTCCGGCAGCATTTTGCTGCACAAATCAATAATTTGTTTGATTTTATCGGGGTGTTGAGTCGTCGCTGCCAGGGTTTTTACACCTTGCTCCCGTTCAAGATAACTTTGCCATTGCTGAGTCATTTCCGGGTCGGCCAGATCATTCTTGTTCAGTACTCTGATGCAGGGTTTATCACCCCGTAATAGGGATAACATGGGGTTTTGGCTGCTAAATGGAATACGAGCATCCAACACTTCAATAATTAAATCAATCTGCGGTAATACTTCTTTGATTTCTTTACTGGCCTTATGCATATGGCCGGGGTACCATTGAATCTGCATTTTGAGTTCTGTTCATTGGAAAAGATTATATTTTACCGTAATTGAGTCGCTTAAGGTCTGATTTGCTAAAATACAGCATTGGTTAGCGGAGTGTGAATGGAAACCTTAATGCGGGTACCGCAGGGTACTTATGAAATCAAACGCCTGCCGTATCGTAAAAATGCTACCTTGAGAGCCTGGGATGCGGCAGATGAATATTTATTAAATCATTTGTCTGCAAACGTAATTGATCGTGACGCCACTGTTTTAATCTTAAATGACAGCTTCGGCGCACTGAGTGTGGCTTTAAATTCTCTTCATCCACTGGCGATTACCGACTCTTTTCTTTCACAGCAGGCGACTCGCATTAATCTGGATATCAATGGTATTGATCCGAAAAGGGTTGCATTACTGAATAGTTTGCAAGTAGCGGATAAAACCATTGATTGGTTAGTGATTAAAATTCCCAAAATTCTGGCATTGCTGGAATACCAACTCATCCAGTTGCAACCCTGGCTAACGGTGAATACCAGGGTGGTTGCAGCCGGCATGGTCAAATCATTACCGCAATCGGTCTGGAAACTGTTGAAACGTTTGCTAGGGGAGACAACAACTTCATTAGCCAGGAAAAAAGCCCGCTTGATTCAGGTAGATGTGGCAGCACAAAGAACAGTTCCAGAAAACCCATACCCGATTGAATATCAGTTGGAAAATACAGATTTTAGTATTTGTAATCATGCCAATGTATTTTCACGGAACAGTCTTGATATTGGAACTCGTTTTTTGCTACAGCATTTACCGGTCAATCCGGCTTATCAGGATATGATAGATTTGGGTTGTGGCAATGGTGTAGTCGGACTGATGTTGGCGCATAAACATAAGCAAGCCAATATACGTTTTTTCGATGAATCATTTATGGCAATAGCCTCTGCCCGGAAAAATTTTGAACAGGCTTTTGGGAAGCTACGCCAGGTACAATTTACTGTCGGCGATTGTTTAGATGGAGTGGAGATAAACTCGGCTGACTGTATTGTCTGTAACCCACCGTTTCACCAACAATATGCGGTTGCCAGTCACATCGCTTACAAAATGTTTAAACAGTCCCTTGGAGTACTGAAAAAAGAAGGGGAATTATGGGTTATAGGTAACCGGCATTTAAAATATCATCTGACTTTGAAACAACTGTTTGGACATTGCGATATGATAGCCTCAAACAGAAAGTTTGTGATTTTTAAATGTGTTAAATGAGTGTTTGATTTAGCAACACTTTTTATAAACAGATTATTCAGGTCATCAGTATGGAAAATAATGTCAGTGAGAAAATACTTAACCATTTATATCAGTATATTGAAAAAAAACTGGATGCCGATTTGGTTCCAACATTAAAAACTTTCTGTCAGCACTATTTTGCTTCAGTTCCTTTAAATGACCTGGAAAATCTGATAATCAAGGATTTATACGGTGCTGTATTGTCACATTGGAATTTAGCGTTACAGTACAAAACGGGGAAGCAAAAAGTCAATGTCTATAATCCAACTCTGGAAATTCACGGCTGGCAGTCCAAGCATACCATTGTTGAAATTATAGTCGAAGATATGCCATTTTTACTGCAATCTCTCAGTATGGAAATTAATCGACAGGGTTTGACTAATCATTTAAGTATTCATCCAGTCTATAACATGCTGAGAAATGATGAGGGTGAGTTTCTGGGGTTTGCTCAGGCTGATGATGTTAACTGTAGCAGTGAATGTTTACTGCATCTTGAAATTGACCGGCAGACTGATCCTGCAAAACTGGATTTTCTAAAACAGCGTTTGCAATGTGTACTGACCGCAGTTCGCTACACTACCCAAGACTGGCAGCCTTGTTTGCACAGAATGCAGGAGGTCATTTCTTCCCTGAGCGAAGTTGTACAGGCGGACAACCAGTCGCACACCGAAATATTAGCCTTTCTGCAATGGCTATATGACGATCATTTTGTTTTTTTGGGGTACAGGGAATATAAGCTGGTTAATCAAGACGGGTTAATGGCGTTTCAGCCGATTCCAGGATCCGGCCTGGGAATTTTAAGAGATACTCTGGCAAAATTACCGGAACATGGCGTAACGCCCATGTCTGCCGATGCCTTTGAAAAAATCAATAATCATCAGGTTCTATTGATTACCAAAGCCACTTCAAAATCAATAGTACACAGACCTGCATTTTTGGACTATATCGGTATCAAGCAATATAGCGCATCAGGTGAATTAACGGGGGAAAAACGTTTTTTGGGACTATACAGTTCAACAGCGTATTTAGCTGAACTAAAAAATATTCCAATGGTCAGGCAAAAAATCAACAGCGTTGTAGAACGCTTTGCTTTCCGTAAAGGCTCACATCAATCTCGGGCGTTATTATTTATTCTACAGTCATTACCTCGTGATGAAGTTTTTCAGACCAATTCTGACGATTTGTTTTTGTGTGCATCCGGGGTTATGCAGTTACAGGAACGGCAACGTGTCAGAGTCTTTGCCCGGCATGACCTGTATGGTCATTTTGTTTCGATGCTGGTGTTTGTTCCCCGGGAGCGTTATCACACGACATCACGAAAAAAAATACAGCAGATTTTACTCGATATTTTTCAGGCTCAGCATGTAGACTTTAGTGTGCAGCTTTCAGAATCCATTTTGGCGCGAATCCATTTTATTATTCGTACCGATGCCGGCAGCCATATTGATTATGATGTAAAAGATATTGAACAAAAAATTATTGAGGCGCTGGCTGATTGGCAGGATGATTTAAAACAGGAGTTGGTCAATTATCACGGAGAAGCCAAGGCAAATGCTTTGTTTAACAGTTATCAGGACGGCTTTAGCGCCGCTTATCGGGAAGAAGTATCAACCAGAACAGCATTGCTGGACATTGAGCGTCTGGAACATTTGTTAAAAACCGGAGCGCAAGCGGAAACACTGTTATATAGCCCGTTAACAGCGACACCTAATAAAACTTTACGTTTCAAATTGTTTTGTCGGGGGCAGGCTTCTTTATCAACAAGTCTACCGATGTTGGAAAACATGGGGGTTAAGGTTTGTGATGAACGACCCTATGAAATCAATAAAAAAGATTGCACAGATACGTTGTGGATACATGATTTTGGTCTGATTCTTGACATTGATACCAGCAGTTTGAATCTGGAAAATTTGACACCACGTTTTCAGGAAGCATTTGAACGCTGCTGGTTTAAAAAAATCGAAAATGATGGCTTTAACCGGCTAATTATAAAAGCCGGCATTAGCTGGCAGCAGGTTAATATTTTCCGGGGCTTTTATTTGTATCTGCGACAGCTGGATATTACGTTCAGTCAGTCTTATGTTGAAACTACACTGTACAATAACCCGGAAGTGGTTCGTTTACTGGTGCAGTTTTTTACCCAACGTTTTGATCCGTCGCTTGAACCCTCTGATAACAGTAATGACGAGATTTTCGCCGCAATAGAGCGGGCTATTGATCAAGTACAGTCACTGGATGAAGACAGAATTCTCAGACGTTATCTTAATTTGATTCAAGCGGCGGTGAGAACGAATTACTTTACAGAGTCGTTTGATGAGCAGGGTATTCCATATTTTGCTATCAAGTTTACCTCTTCAGCCGTTTTGGAAATGCCTTCACCTGTGCCTTATTTTGAGATTTTTGTTTATTCTCCCAGAATTGAGGCTATTCATTTGCGAGGTGGCCCGGTAGCGCGGGGCGGTTTGCGTTGGTCAGACCGGAGGGAAGATTTCAGAACGGAGGTTTTGGGGTTGATGAAAGCACAAATGACCAAAAATTCGGTCATTGTTCCAACCGGGGCCAAAGGTGGTTTTATCGTAAAAAATATCAATAAATTTTCAGCAGCAGAAGACAGATATAAAGAAGTTATCAGTTGTTATCAAATTTTAATCAGAGGGTTACTGGATTTAACTGACAATATACAGAATGGTCAAGTGGTCAAACCTCGTTATGTTAATTGTTATGATAGTGATGATACCTATTTGGTCGTGGCGGCGGATAAAGGTACAGCAAAGTTTTCCGATTATGCCAATGCCTTGTCTCTTGAATATGGTTTTTGGCTTGGAGATGCTTTCGCTTCCGGCGGCTCAGTCGGGTACGATCATAAAATGATGGGAATTACAGCACGAGGCGCTTGGGAATCGGTCAAACACCATTTCATTCACCGGGGACTCAACTATCTGAAAAACCCATTTACAGTAGTAGGTATTGGCGGTATGGCCGGTGATGTTTTTGGCAACGGTATGTTGTTGTCACAACAAATCAAGTTAATTGCCGCATTTGACCATGAGAATATTTTTCTGGATCCTGATCCTGACCCTGAAATAAGCTTCCAGGAGCGTAAACGCTTGTTTGCACTACCTGCTGCATCCTGGTCTGATTATGAACCCGGTTTGCTTTCCCAGGGTGGCGCTGTATTTTCCAGACAGTTAAAATCCATTCAGTTAACGCCACAAATTAAAGAACGTCTGAATATCAATATTGATCATGTGACCCCTAATGAGTTGATCAAATGTATATTATGCGCCCCGGTCGATTTACTTTGGAATGGCGGCATTGGAACCTATGTTAAAGCAAATTGGGAAAAAAGCCTGGATGTCGGTGACAGAGCTAATGATCCCGTGCGAGTAAATGGTGAGGATTTACGCTGCTCAATTGTTGCAGAAGGTGGCAATCTGGGTTTTACCCAAGCCGGACGGGTTGAATTTTCGCAAAAAGGCGGGATTATCAATACCGATTCCATTGATAATTCTGCTGGTGTTGATTGTTCTGATCATGAAGTCAATATCAAAATTTTACTGGATAGCCTGGTATCTCAGGGTGACTTGACCGAAAAACAGCGGAATCAATTGTTGGTATCAATGACCGATGCGGTTGCTGAATTGGTTTTATCGAATAACTCATTGCAGAATCGGGCGATTAGCATGATTGAACGTACCTCTGTTGAAGATTTGCAGGGTATTCAATGGTTGATCGAAATTCTGGAGCAAAAGGGACATTTAAACCGGGAATTGGAGGGTTTGCCTGACAACAATATCTTGCTGGAGAGAGTAACCAAGGAGAAAGGTTTATACAGGCCAGAAGTCAGCGTTTTGTTGGCATATAGCAAACAGATGTTAAAGCAACAATTATTGGCCGAATTGGCTCAGTTGGACGATAGCTTGTTGCAACAGGAATTAAAACATTATTTTCCTGAAGTATTACAACAACAGTATCCACAACAGATTCAGAAACATTATTTGGCCCACGAAATTGTCGCTAACTGTATGGTCAACTCGCTGATAAATCGTATGGGGATTGTTTTTCCGTTCAGGATTCTGGATGAAAGCGGACATTCAATCAGCGCCATCGTTGCAGTTTATAAAAGGGTTTGTTGTATATTTACGATTGAGAATGTATGGCGGGAAATTGAACTTGTTCAATTGCAATTAAATGCAGATGTGATTGAAAGCCTGTATGGTCAATTGCGGACACTTATCGAAAGAGCCATGCACTGGTTTTTA
Organism: uncultured Methylomarinum sp.; assembly: GCA_964397365.1. GTDB lineage: Bacteria > Pseudomonadota > Gammaproteobacteria > Methylococcales > Methylomonadaceae > Methylomarinum. The sequence continues at coordinate 59,055 of CAYNIU010000002.1, forward strand.
AGTGTTGAAACACCTCTGCAAACGGAAACAGATATTAATTCATATTTGCAAGGAATCAGTCATCTTAAAGATTCGCTGGTGACAATTATTTCGGATAATGCCAACAAGCGTATAGATCTGGAAGTCGATAGTTTAATTAACCAAGGCGTCCCTGCCGGGCTGGCCCTGGATATAATAACGATGGACAATCTATATCTTTGTCTGGATGTCATCTGGTTAAACAAGCAGACAGGGCGACCGTTAAATGATTGTGCGAGAGTCTTTTTTGAGCTTCTTGAATCTTTAGATTTATTATGGCTACGCGAACAGATCAATCAATTACCAGATAAAAGTATGTGGCAATCGCTGGCGCGCAGAACCAGTCGAGAAGAATTTAATGCTGTTGCCTGCGCTCTTTCATTAACGGTATTGCAGCAAAACGGTATTAATATCAGCGATATGCTGGAAAATTGGTTTAAAGCTTTTGATAAAGCGATAAACCGTTATAGAAAACTGCTAGCCATGGTCAAATCAGATGCGACAATTGAATTGGAAAAAGTAACAGTTCTGCTGAAAGAACTTCAGGATCTGGCAGGATGTTCTATAAATAATAATTAAAATTGATATATGTCAAGGAGGAAAAAAATCAGACTTATATAATAACCACATGTCATTAAGTTACTAACAGGAGCCTTGATTGACATAAATCCTCTATAAAGATAGTTTACAAGGCAGATTGTTTTTTTAATCTGCCTTTTTTTATACTCAATTTACGTCACATGCTGTAAGTCTATATGAGTAAAGTTCAATTATCTGGAAACTCTTACCTGATTCCGGCCGTTCATTTTTACTTGATACATGGCGTTATCAGCTCTATTAATAAAAGAATCTATCGAGTCGTTACCTTTCAATGAACTTACCCCCAGGCTGGCCGTTAAATTTAATGTTTTCATATCATAGGCCAGGGTATGATTTTCAATGGATGCCCGAATTCTTTCCGCAATAACAGCCGCTTCATCCAGATTGGTTTCACTTAATAAAACAACAAACTCCTCACCACCATAGCGAAAAACAATATCACAATTGCGGACTGATTCTTTTATCCAGGTAGCTATAAAAGTAAGAGCAATATCACCACATTCATGACCATAGTTATCGTTGATTGATTTAAAATGATCAATATCAATAAAGATCAAAGATAAATGATTGTTGTTACGGTTAGCCAGTCTGTATTCCCGGGCGATTGTATCATTAAAGGCAGTCCGATTTTTGCTGTTGGTCAGCGGATCTGTATGTGCCATTTTGATAGCTTGTTTATATAGCGTTGCATTCTTTAACGGGTAAATCAGACAACACAACAATGTTTCCAATAAATGTAAATCTTCATCAGAAAAACGTTGTTGACGTAACAGTGTTAATTCACCTAATGATTGATCCTCAATGGTCAGGGAATAACTACAGGAGTAGCGGGTTTCTATTCCTCTTTTATAGACCAGATCAAATTCTTCATTTTTGTAAACGATGCCAGTATGAGGGATCATGTCTTGAATTTTATCGCAGAAAATTGAAATTAATTCTTTAAATTCAAGTGTGGTTTGTAGTGCGCTGCTAATATCGTAATGTTGTAAATTGGCAGCTTTAGATGCTTCAAAGGTTTTATTGTTAACGATGGCTAAATTAGCTACTTTCTTTTTCATGACATCTCCCTCGTGTCTTGAATTAGGGTTTGCTATTAGTTATGCTTTTTTTGTGCCATATGGATATAAGTTTTAATAAATCAAATAGTTATGTTTTAATATTGATGGCTTGGCGAAGGCTGTCAAAAAAACGGCAATTTATTGCCGTTGGTTGTTGAAAAAGCTCAATCACCACGAAGCAATTTACCTAAAACAACAGCATATCGTGTCAGGGTTGTTATAATGACGAGTTTTAAAAGCCAAACGCATAGAGGTCAAATTTGAGTCAGTTGCAGGATATTACCAGCCCAATGACATCAATGGAAAAGAGGGCAACCTTATCGCTTGCCAGCATTTATGCTTTACGAATGCTGGGACTTTTTATGATTCTTCCCGTTCTGTCTCTGTTTACCGAACAGATGGAGCATGCCACTCCTGTTCTGGTAGGACTGGCAATCAGTATTTATGGTTTAACCCAGGCTTTGTTACAGATCCCGTTCGGTTTATTGTCAGACCGTTTTGGACGTAAAAAGATTATTGTTACCGGCTTGATACTGTTTTCGGCGGGTAGCATAATTGCGGCTATTTCCACTACCATCTATGGGGTATTACTCGGGCGCGCATTACAGGGTAGTGGCGCTATTGCCGCTGCTGTTATGGCGCTGCTTGCTGATCTGACTCAGGAAGTACACCGAACCAAAGCGATGGCAACTATTGGCGCCAGCATAGGCCTTTCTTTTGGTGTAGCTATTACTCTTGGGCCGGTGATTGCATCCTATGCTGGTATCAGTGGAATATTCTGGCTGACGGCTGTTTTAGCCCTGTTGGCGATTTTTGTCATATTGTTTATCGTTCCCAATCCAAAAAAAATCATCACCCATCGTGATACTGAAATGATACCGGCTCAGTTTAGTCAGGTCATTACTGAACCGGATTTATTGCGACTGGATTACGGAATTTTTATACTGCATTTGATTTTAACAGCCAGTTTTGTTGTAGTCCCTTTATTGATGCGTGATGCAGGGTTATTAGCCGAGCATCACTGGAGAGTTTATTTGCCGATTCTGGTGACTTCAATGGCCGTCATTATACCCTTTGTCATACTGGCAGAAAAAAAACGGCAAATGAAAAAGGTCTTTATTGGGGCCATTGTTATTCTGGTGATGGCCAATTTGGTTTTATCCAAATACTGCGAGAATTTAACAGGCCTGATTAGTGGCTTATGGCTGTTTTTCTGCGGCTTTAATTTACTGGAAGCCACCCTGCCTTCATTGATTTCCAAAACCGCGCCAGGAGATTTAAAAGGAACAGCGATGGGGGCTTATTCCAGTTCACAATTTATGGGGGCTTTTTTAGGCGGCGTTAGTGGGGGTTGGTTATATGGTGAATATGGGGCTGTGGCTGTGTTTTGGTTTTCTGCGGCCATGGCCGCCAGTTGGGTGCTGGTCGCTTTGTTTATGCGGCCACCGCGTTATCTTGCCAACTTGTTGTTATCGCTGGATAATGTTCTACCGAAACAGGCCGTTGAATTTTCAGCGTTGCTATTGAACATTCCTGGTGTGGAAGAAGTGCGATTGCACTTTGAAGAAAATACGGCCTATTTAAAAGTTGATAATACCATTGTTAACAAGGATGAAATCCAGAAATTATTGCTACAATGGGCCGAAAAAAATATCAATCAGGTATCGCCAACCGAGATACCTTTATCCAATACGGAGTGAAAAATGCTTAACAAGGTTATGTTAATTGGACGACTAGGAGGAGATCCTGAAGTCAGATATATGCCCAGTGGTGGAGCAGTTACAAATATTACCCTGGCAACAAATAGACGCTGGAAAGATAGGCAGACGGGAGAACAAAAAGAACATACCGAATGGCATCGAGTGGTTTTTTTTAATAAGCTGGCGGAAATTTCTGGAGAATATTTAAGAAAAGGCAGTCAGGTTTATGTCGAAGGGCGGATACAGACACGCAAATGGCAAGATCAGTCAGGTCAGGATCGTTATTCGACAGAAATAATTGCTGAAGAAATGAGGATGCTGGATAGTCGAAGTGGTGGTACGGCAAACTTTTCTAATAATGCCCAACAGGGAGGAGGTTATTCTCAACCTCAGACACCACCGTCTTCTTCACAGCCAGCCGCCGCAGCGCAACCATCACCGTCAGCCAATACACCACCGCCGGCAGCTTATGAAGATTTTGATGATGATATTCCGTTTTGACCCAATAAATATTGGTTTATAAAAGCTTTATTAATCAATAAGGTGTTTATATTTTTGAGCTCTCTTTTATTTGTAAAAAATATTAGAGGGCTTTTTATTGTTAGGGAAGCGCTGAACAAATCAGCGCTTCCCTAACAGATTCTGTGCAATCGGCTGATCAGATTCAATCGCTAAATTGACAAACGGTTCCATGAACTCTGCTGGATAAATTTTTTGTTTCTGTTTGGTTTACATTAGGTTGTGTGTCTGGGTTAGTGTAGCCACTTCACTTTTACGCCTAGTGGCTGACTATCATACAGTATCAGTTTGGAAAATTAATTTAGGAAAGTTTGTCAATGGTCGCTGTATTTGGTAATACAGACATTCTTTTTATT
>CAYNIU010000002.1:63405-78997 GCA_964397365.1 uncultured Methylomarinum sp.
TTAGGAAAGTTTGTCAATGGTCGCTGTATTTGGTAATACAGACATTCTTTTTATTGCAAATAATTGTTTTTTTAATAATCGTTGGTTTTTTTACGAGTCGATTCGAAGTTACAGTACTTACAGGCGCTAGTTGTTTGTTGGGAATCAAGGTCAGTATATTGCTATTTTGGGACATGTAAAAATAGCGTAATGTATTCATACCGATCAGAACCTCATTAAGGTGGGTGTTTATAGCGGCATCCAGATTATGAATGACAATATTACCTATTTTTAACACTTCAATAGTCGTTTCGCGTTCTGACACCATTCCGCCTGCTGTATTAGCTTGTATATAACGTCCATAAGGAAGCCGGGCTGATGCGGCAAATATTTCTGGAATGACTGTTTTGGTGGCGCCTGTATCAATTAAGAAGGGCATGGGTACATTATTTATCATGGCTATTCCTCTATAATGACCTTGCTTATCCGCCCTGATTCTCACTTCTTCTTTGGGCATAATGACAGGAGCAGGCGGGTTTTGGATTGCTTCTGGTGGTATGGCTGGTGTAATCGGTAACGGATTTTGTGGATGTCGATGTGGAGGAACTGGAGCAGAGACCACTTCAGGCGACAGAACAATGGATGGCCAATGGTTTTTATACTCGATAAATGCATTTACGCCAGCCCACAGTATCACTATCAATAATATTGAATATAAAAGATAGCCGAGTCGGTTAAAGTATTGCGTCCGGTGATATTGACCGGGAAGCTGATTAACTGAGTCAGAATCGGCATAATTATGGTCTTTTAATGATTTTTTGTACTTTTCCCGGTAATAATCTTTAGCCTCTGATCCCATATGATGTTCCTGCGCTTATATAAATTCCATGAGAATTTTTCATGACTCAACAGTCACTGTTTTATCGCATTATCAGGATGATTAAGGGTAATTCATACGCTATTCAGCATGATTGCGCTAATCTGTTAAACAACATACAGGAGGATTGTCATTATGAATATTGCGACAAAAATAACAATTCCGGTTTTATTGCTGTTTCTGAGTGGTTGTGCTCATAATGCCAGATATTATTCCGATGATGGTATCCACGGCTCTGGTGTTAACAGTAGTTTATCGTATCTTGCCTATCCACTTTATAACGATCATAGTGAGTATGGGCAAAATTATCAAGATAGATATTATGGACATAATCAATATTACACCGGCGTTTCCAGTTTTTTTGGAAACGCTATATACCCTCGACACAGCTATAACAGGAGAGCCGGGCACTATACGGGAGGTCATCTGACAGAAAGATATTTTCCAGAGGTGAGACGGCATAACAGGCATATCAATAGCTTTGTTTCAGATATACCAGAAACGGGATATAGGCACAGGAGAAGAAGCCGGGGGTATAGGCGACATGATGATGACGATCATCATTAGTCCTGTAAATCCAGCAGCTTCTATCTCTGTCAGGGGGCATTTATAAGGAGCCCTGTAAGCGGGTTATCCAGGGTTCTTTGGCTTTAGGGTCAACATGAAAGGCCAGCGAATCAGGTTTATGGAGCAGGCCTTCTTCTCCCGAGGCATTTGGATTTAATTGTCTTTTTTCTACAAAGTCCACCATTCTGCGGGTGTTGTAAATGACCAGAACCCGGTGGCCAATATGACTGCTGTATATTTGATAAGCAACATTATTTTCGGTAAAGCCCTGATTTCTGTTCATAAGAACATTGATTTTATCGGTATTATTTTTGGCCAGATTTTTTAATACAGAGTCATTGTGGTTCTCAATCAGAGATTTTAAAAATTCGCTCAGGGTTTTATTGAGTTGATGTTGCTGTAATGCCCGGACTTCACGCTCTGAAAAAGCAAAACTTTCAGCAACCAGGTAGTGCATATCTTTGTCTCCATCATTGGCAAATAACGAGATTTTGTCCAGACAGGCATCTTTCAGAGCATTAAGAAATGAACGGGGCGCGCGAATATGTTTATCAATAGTGATAACCCAGGGCAGGGCGCGACCGGTTTTTTCATAACGGGCTTTAACACTGCCGATGACTCCACAACGGGACAGTTCATCTTCGCGTCCTTCCGGCTTTACCAGAAAAGCATCCACCGCGGTAATCTGGGTGTGGAAGCCTGCCGCCTTGAACTGATTGATAATGGTCGAATAACGCGGTTCATAAGGTATTCCGGTGCCATCATAAAGAATATTAATACCGGCTTCTTTGGCGTGATGAGCCACCAGATCCCGTAACCTGTTGGCAAACGGTTCAACATAAACATAATCATCACTATGGTGGTTGGCGGCAGTCAGGATTCTATATAAGTCACTGACTTTACGAAACTCATCCAGTGAGGCAATGACGAAATTATTACCGCATTGGGCGCTGGCAATTTCTTCTACGGCTGTTTTTCCGGAGCCGGCTCCACCCATGCACATAAACAACTTCGGATTAACGACCGGGGTTTTTCCTTCAAAAATACTTTGTTTGGCATTAATCAATATGCGGTTAATTTTATTGAGTCTGTCGTAAGCGATTTCAACTGTGCGTTCCAGTCGGCTTTCGCCATTGGCTGCGGCCAGCAGTTTCTTTTTTAGCGGGTCATTGTTGGCCAGATTGAAAAGCTGCTTTTTATTGCCCTCACATTCCTGAAACAGCTCCAGAAACTCTATGTGGCTAGGGGATCTAAGACCTGTCAGCATATTGACATCCAGACAGAATAACGGAGCTACGCCATCATCTCTGATCGTAATGCCGTCGATATCACGTTTTTGTGGATGACGAAATTCTTCGGTGCCGGGTAAGTAACCAATGATGTTCTCTGAAACGCTGAGCGGGGTTTCGGCAAAATGTCGTCCCTCAATAAACAGTTCTTCCTTGATATTAGAAATAGGAACCAGACCGCCGTTGACGGTGACAAGGCAATCAATACCTTCTTCAGTTTGATGAGACAAAAATGGAATTCCAGAAAGAAAACGCTTGTTCTCTGGCCATTTGCCGTAACTATTCGCTTTATTATTTAGGCTTTTGTTGCGTGTCGGGTCAAGCGCATGTTCAAAAACTTTCATAACTTGCTGGTGGCTACTGTTTAAGTGATGCAAAATAGCAGCATCGCCGTTTATCAGACGTCTGAAATCAATTCCCTGTTCATAAACGGCTTTAAAAGCGGGCAGGTGGCCTAAAGCAGTCATGAAAAAATCCAGGGTTATCCGGTTGCCATAAGAAAACGGTCTGACTGCTCGCATTTTTTGGTAAAAATAGGCCAATCTCCCGGCAATATCATCAGCTTTGATAACAAAGCCATTGTTGTCGAAGATTGCCGTATCATGATTACCATCATCATCTAAAACCAGGCTGCCGATAGTTTTACGAAATTTTCTTCTGTTTTTGGCGCTTTCAATGGTTCCCGGGCGGTGGCTGACTGTTGCCTGTTCTTTCCAGTCATGGAACATTTCCCGGTGGATGCGGGTAAATAACGTTGTCAGATAGGTGACGCGTTTGGTTTGATCGTGAGAAACAGTACCTTCGGCTTCTTGCAATAGTGTGGATAATAATTTTGTTCCCCGGGAAATGGCCAGCGCAGTACGTAATTTTTTTAGTTGTGTATGATCAGAAAGTTCGGCAGTGTTATGATTCATGGTTTTATTTTTATTATCTTTATTTCACTTTTTCCTGCGATGATAGCTATCAATACAGTATTTTTGCTATTGCTGCAATTTTTAACCTGGAAAATAGCGCTCATTATACTTGTCGCTGTTCAATATTTGCCAGACAGCCCATGGTCTGATTTGACAAGCACCGTTGTTCAGAGTTAATGGGGCTATTATTGGAAGACGGCTAATAGCGACTCAAGGTAAAATATAAACAGTATGGATTACAAACAACGAATAGTATGAAACTGGCGCTTTTGGCGGGAACCCACTCCGGTTGTGGTAAAACAACGGTCATGCTGGCTTTGTTACAGTATTTTTGTCAACAACAACGGTCTGTTTTGGCTTTTAAAAGTGGCCCGGATTTTCTTGATCCTTTATGGCATCAGGTTGTCACAGGCCGGCCTTCTTATAACTTGGATACGCAAATGATAGGGGCGGAACACTCCCGACAGATTCTTGCCGAGCAGTGTAGGCAGATGTCATGGGCTTTGATTGAAGGTGTGATGGGATTGTTTGATGGTTGTGCCGGTGTCGGCAAGACTGGTTCAAGCGCGGACTTGGCAAAAGTTTTGGATACTCCGGTTATCCTGGTGGTTGATGTCAATGGCATGAGTGGTTCGATTGTACCTTTGGTCAGCGGTTTTTACGATTATGCCGATCAAATGGGGATTAAAATCGCCGGGCTGATTGCTAATAAGGTGGGCAGTTCGCATCATGCAGAGTTACTGAAAAAATTAATTATAGAATATGGTTTGCCACCATTACTGGCGTGGATGACAAAAGAGGCACCCGTTTTGGCAGAACGGCACTTGGGACTTAAACGGCCTGATGAAGTGGCTGTACCAGATTTCCAGTCCTGTTTTCATGTTGATGAGGCAACGCTATTGTCGGCATTTTGTGAGTGCAATGGACGGGCTGCAATAGCCCAAACACAACAATCACCGTTATCGGATAAGACCATTGCTGTTGCCAGAGACGCGGCTTGTTGTTTTATTTATCCTGCCAATATTGACTGGTTGTGGGCACAGGGGGCAAACGTCCGTTATTTTTCGGTATTGGCTGGAGAGTCGGTTCCACGGGCAGCGGATGCTTTGTGGTTACCGGGAGGTTACCCGGAATTATATGCGCAAACGCTGTCTTTATCTCGTAGCTGGCAGTCGGTTAAGCAATTTATAGAAGATGATAAGCCGGTGTTGGCCGAATGTGGAGGTGCTATGTTGCTGGGGCAGCAAATAATCAATAGTGATGGTAGCCGTTGGCCAATGGCCGGCATTTTGCCTTTTGATTCTAGAATGCAGAAAAAACTGGTATCACTTGGATACAGACAGGAGATAAACGGCGCAAGAGGACATGAATTTCATCATTCGGTCAGGGAAACTGAACAGCTGTTAGAGCCTGCATTTTCGTGTCAACAGGGTGATCAAGGCGTACGCTATAAAAATCTGCGTGCTTCTTATATACACTGGTATTTTGCCAGCGCCCCGAATATTGTTGCAGGATGGTTATCATGAAAAGCAGAGACAAGCGTAAGGGTATTGTTTTGGTTCATACCGGTGACGGCAAAGGTAAATCCTCCAGTGCTTTGGGTATGGTATTTCGTGCCGCCGGCTGGGGAATGAAAGTTTGTGTCATTCAGTTTATCAAAGGACAGTGGCAAACCGGCGAGCAAAAAGCTGCACAACGATTTGACAATATTGAATGGCATGCATTGGGTGACGGTTTTACCTGGGATACTAAAAACCCTGAACAGGATATAAAAACCAGTCGCCATATATGGGCACTGAGCAAGCAAAAAATTCGCTCCGGGGAATTTGATTTGGTATTGTTGGATGAAATTAATTATTGCTGCGGGTATAACTGGATTTCCGGCCGGGAAATTGCCAATTTTATCACCCATGAAAAGCCGCCCTGGATGCATTTAGTTTTGACCGGACGGAACGCTTCAGAAGAAGTTGTTGATGTTGCCAATACGGTGACAGAAATGACAAAAATAAAACATGCTTATGCACAAGGGATTAAAGCGGAGCAGGGTGTGGAATTTTAATTGAGAAATCGGCGTCAGGAGGGATAAAACATCAGGGCAATATGGCTATTTTTTATCCGCAGATAGACAACTCATTTTTCCAGTGAAGCATTTTATTTGGTTTCGGCCGTTATTTTTTGCTTCGTAGAGAGCAAAATCCGCCGCTTTTACCAGCTCATCCTGCCTAGTACTGTCCATAGGAATAGTGGATGCCACGCCCATACTCAATGTGATTTGACTGGCAATACTGGAACAAATATGCGCTATATTGGCTTGTTCCACATTGTGTTTTATTTGTTTTGCAATGCTCTGTGAGGCTTGCATATCTGTTTCTGGAAGGATAATAATAAATTCCTCGCCACCATAGCGGGCAACTAAATCAGTTGATCTCCCCAAAGAATTTTTAAGGATATTCGCTATATTTATCAGGCATTCATCACCTGCGTGATGTCCATAACAATCATTATATTTTTTAAAAAAATCCACATCTGCAAAAATTAGCGACAAATGTGACTTGTTACGACAACTTCGGCGCCATTCTTGTTTGAGATATTCATTAAACCGACGACGATTGGCAATATTTGTCAATCCATCTATACAACATAACTGTTCCAGGAGATCGCTTTTTTTCTTCAATGTCAGATGCGTTTTAATTCGCATATTGACAACAGGCATAGAAAACGGTTTGCTGATAAAATCTACAGCGCCTAATTCAAATCCGTGAATTTCATCTGAGAGTTCATTTTTTGCAGAGATAAATATAACAGGAATCTCTTGTGTACGAGCATTGCTTTTAAGTCTTCGGCATACTTCATAGCCATCCATATCCGGCATCATAATATCCAGCAGAATCAGGTCAGGCGGAGACTCCTGATTGGCAATTTCCAGAGCCTTAATGCCGTTTGTTGCAACTATTACCTGATAGTCGCTGCACAATATTTCACCCAATATCTTGGTATTCAAGGGGGTGTCATCGACAATGAGGATTTTCTGTTTTTTTTCTTCCATATCTGTTTTTTTCATGATTTTGTTAATCCCGTAGTTTGGAATTTAACAATATAGGCATCGTTGTCCATGGATGCCTGATGGTGGCAAGTATTTTGCCATCACCTTGTCAGACACCCTTCCGTCTACAGCCATTTGAACAGTTATCGGCACCTATGTTGTTTTTTTGAATTAATCCTGATAATTCAACTAACAAGAGTTTGATTACTGCATTGTTGAGGTCGGTATCATTTACGACAGAAGAAATTTCCAGTTTTAAACTGTTGAAGAATGCCATTATTTTATTCAGTTTTCGTGTTTGTCAGTCATAGGAGGATTAGCTGTCACCATGTTTTTTGAATTATCTGATAATTTGACCTGGAGTTGACTTCAGGTTATAGAATCGTGTTTGTATCAATGTATAAACATAGGCGGGGGACGAGCATGAAATTTAAAGATATATTGGGTTTATTGATATTTTTGTTATGGATGCCACTGTCACATGCGGCTGGAGCGGTTTATATCTTGCAGGTTGACGGTCTGGGATGTCCTTTTTGTGCCTTTGGTATCGAGAAAGAGCTGAGTAATCTTCAGGGCGTTAATAATGTTGAGGTCGATCTTAAAAACGCTCAGGTCATTGTAAACATGATTGACGATGCCGTTCTCGACGAACCACAGGTGAGAACAGCGGTAAAGGATGCAGGTTTCACTTTACGTTCTTTCAGTCAGCGGCAAAAAAATGAAAAATCTGTCAAATAGTCAATACGGGCTAAAGAAAATCCTGCTTTCAGTTTCAGTAATGACCATTAATATTCTGGTGACAAGCAATAGCCGGAGCGCGCCTGTTACTTTTAACACGGCATTGCCAGTGGCCAAAGGCGAATTTGTGTTTCGCGAACAGTTTATTATGAATCAGTCGGCAATTGATGCGAGCATAGCCGACCGCGACTTCAGAGCATGGTCAGCGGTTTCTGTTCTGGGTTATGGAATAACTGGAAAACTAGCCATATTTGGAGTGTTGCCGTATGTCAATAAACAGTTTGATGTTTCTGTTTCTGGCCAGCGTCAAAACAGCAGCGCCGACGGTTTGGGGGATGTTGGTCTGTTTACTCGTTATACGTTGTATCAGCGAGACTGGCGTGGACGGACATTACGTATCGCCCCATTCACAGGACTTAAAGCGCCTAGTGGAAGGGATGATAAACAAGATAGTCTCGGCAGGTTGCCGCCCGGTGTGCAAACCGGCTCTGCTTCCTGGGATGTTTTCGGCGGCGTGGTTGCTTCTTATCAAACGCTGGACTACGAAATAGATAGTCAGATTTCCTATCGCGGAAACGGGCGCAGCAGTCGTTTTGCTGCGGGAGACGAGACCCGTTTTGATGCCTCTTTGCAATATCGGCTTTGGCCAACTACCCTGGACGTTGGGGTACCCGGATTTTTATACGGGGTGATTGAAAGCAATCTAGTTTTCAAGGAAAAGAACCGGATAGGCGGAAGGTCTGATTCAGACTCGGGTGGAACGCGCTGGTTTTTGACGCCGGGGTTACAATATGTCACCCGGCGTTGGGTTTTTGAGACCGTGGTTCAATTACCGGTGGTTCAAGAGCTCAATGGAACTGCCCTGGAAAATGAGTATATTGTGAGAAGCGGATTTCGGGTTAATTTTTGAGGGTTTAGGAGCTATGATATTACGGCGAGGTTCCAAATATCTGCTTATCCTATTATTAAGCATCATCGTTGGGGGTGTTTTTCTGTATCTGCTATGGATACCCAACACTAAGGAATCACCCTATGTTTTTGTGGTAGCTTGGGGAGAGAAGGGGGCAGAACCCGGTCAATTCAATGATCCGACCGGGATTGCTGTTACTGAATCGGAAGTATTTGTCAGTGATGCGCGAAATGCCCGTATTCAGGTTTTCGATTATGATGGTCGCTTCAAACGTCAATTCGGCACGAAAGGAAGCGGATGGGGACAACTGGGTCGTCCCATGAATTTGACTATTGATCAAAATGATCTCTACGTTGCCGATTACTGGAATGACAGAATTCAGGTTTTTAGCCTGGCTGGCACACCGCTCCGCAGTATCGGTAAATCAGGAGCTAATCCCGGAGAATTTAATGCGCCGGGCGGGGTAGCTATTGCCGCTGACAAAAGCCTGTTTGTTGCCGATTTTTATAATCAGCGTATTCAGCATTTAACTGCAACAGGACAATTTATCGAACAATGGGGAAATACTGGAAAGATCGGTATATGGGCGGGTGAATTCAATTATCCGACTGATGTTACAGTAGATCAGAAAGGTTTGCTGTATATTGCAGACGGTTACAATGACAGAATGCAGGTATTTTCCAGTTCGGGTGAGTTTTTACGTAAGTGGGGCGGCCCGTTTGCTATGAATATTTTTGGCTCTTTCAATGGCTGGTTTGCCACAGTGACATCCGTTGTCGTTGATAGTTCAAACCATCTGTTTGTCGCTGATTTTTACAATAATCGTATCCAGAAATTCACCTCTGAAGGGAAGTTTTTGAGCAGCTTTGGTGAACAAGGAAATGAGCCGGGTCAATTCAATCACGTCATTGCTGTTGCGATTGCCAATGACGGTACAGTGTTTGTCGTTGATTTTGGAAACAACCGTATTCAGAAATGGAGGCCGGAACATTGAAGAATACATACCGTATCGGTGAAGTGTCAAAAAAGTTTGGCCTGAATGTGGAGACCCTGCGTTATTATGAAAAAATTGGATTGTTGAAACCAGTTTATCGGAGTCATGGTGGTATACGCTTGTATGAGAGAACAGATATTGATCGAATAAAATTTATTCTGCGTGCCAAAATGATGAACTTTACTCTGAATGAAATCAAAAGCCTGCTTGAAATGCGTGAACGTCCCCAACAAATGCGTGAAGATGCTCGTGCAGTGACCCGACAAAAACTGGTTGACATTGAACGGCAAATCAGTGAGCTCAAAGTGTTGAGCCAGGAATTACATCAGTTGCTTGATGCTTGTTGTTGTAGTCAACAGGGATGTCCTATTTTAGAAAACCTTGATGGGATAAAGGAATAATCAGGATTCTTGCTGATTATTTTCCAGTACAGAACATTTTGGTTGTAATGTGGCATTTATTATGCTGCCTGCGCTTCTTCCACAAACAACTGATATTGAAAACTTACCGGTCATTTAAATACGCTGAGTAATCAATTTTTAAGTAATGCTGATGTAGCCGATTACAGCATAAAATAGTCTTCCAGCAGAAAATCAAGTTCTTTGCTGAGAGCATCTTCTGTTTTCAATAGTATGATTTTGGAATACAAATCTTCAGCTATTTTATCAAAAGTATGAACTAATTCCGGGTCAAAGTGAGTGCTTGCTCCTTTCTTGATAATGGCCATGGATTCTGAGAAAGAAAATTCCTTTTTGTAAGGTCGTTTGGATGTTAGTGCATCGAATACATCTACAATTGCAAAGATTCGGGCGTTAAGTGGAATTGATTTACCTGTAAGCCCATTTAAATAACCTGAGCCATCAAATTTTTCATGATGAAATTTCACTACATCCGTGGCATCACTTAGCCATTTGCTGTTTTTAATGATCTCAACGCCATAGATGACATGCCGTTGCATCTCTTTAAATTCATCGTCTTCAAGTTCTGATGGTTTTAAAAGGATATTATCTCTGATGCCGATTTTACCGACATCATGTAAAAAAGCGCCTTTAATAAGTGAGCTTATCTGCGGTTTATCCAGTTTTAGCGCTTGGGCAAGACAAATGGCATAAATCGTGACGCGATAATTATGCACATTAGTGTCATTGTCGCGTTTAGCGATGGCTCCACCCAGAACTTTAAGAAGACTGATATTGGCATGGGACAGATCGTTGGCGCTTTTTAGCAGGTCTTTGTTGAGTAAAATAATAATCGGATAAAGTACCAGTGTGGTAAAAATAACCGTTGCAATGTACTGCGCCAATACAAAAACAGCGTCATAGATTATGGCAATAATTTCTGCCGAAGAAAGTTTATAGATGCCCTTCAGGTAGCCCTGGACTTTTCCTTTTTCAGTTAACGGGATTTCAACCTCCATGTACAATTCGTTCTTATAGGCGTTGTGAGCAAAATAAGTTTTGTAATTGACGTTATCATCCATTTGTACTTTATGGTCTTTACGCATCAGTTCATGACTGATTTCACCAACGTTAACTGTTCCTGCACTGAGTAGTAAATCATGTTTATCAGTGTAAAACTCAAGAATAATGAAGTGGCTGTTTTTCAGTCTATCGTTTATTTCCCGTTGAAAAACCAGTAAGTTTTGGCTGTTTTGATTATGGATATATTGAGTATAGAAATCAGCGTATTGTTTGGATTCTTCGTACGCAGTATGAACAACATTTTTTTCAATACGTTCCAGTTCAATATAAAGCGCTATTGCTGAAACAACAACGGCAATTAAAGTCCCCGCAAACAGTAATTTTTTTATAATAATGAAGTGAATATTGGCTATCATTTTAGTGTTCGGGGATAAGTCTTTATCTTTATTGTGCTACGTGGGGGGCAAGGGCGACATATCAGCCCCCCTTGCATTGATGTGAACAAAATCCAGCCCTAATTATGGATTATGTGTTTTCCATGACCAACTGATTTTTAATAAATTCAACAATCCCGGTTAAAGGAATATCCTGGTTTTCCCGCACCGTTCTGGCCCGGTATTCCGCTGTGCCTTTATCCAGTCCACGATCACCGATAACGATACGATGAGGGATACCGATTAATTCCATATCCGAGAACATGAAGCCGGCGCGTACTTTTCTATCATCAAAAAGTACATCAATACCGGCATTCTGTAGATCCTGATAGATTTTTTCAGCGGCATCCCGCAACCGATCTGATTTATGCATATTCATGGGACACAGGGCAACCTGAAACGGCGCCAGCTCATTTGGCCAGATAATCCCGTTTTGATCATGGCTTTGTTCGATCGCCGCAGCTACCACACGGG
This sequence comes from uncultured Methylomarinum sp., assembly GCA_964397365.1. GTDB lineage: Bacteria > Pseudomonadota > Gammaproteobacteria > Methylococcales > Methylomonadaceae > Methylomarinum. The sequence continues at coordinate 75,046 of CAYNIU010000002.1, forward strand.
AAATACCGATTCCGTAGCAGCCCATGAGGATGATGTGATTTTTACCCGATTCATTGGTGACGGCGGCATCCATTGCTTTACTGTATTTGTCACCCAGTTGAAAAATATGTCCGACTTCAATGCCTCTGGCAATGGTTAAAGAACCTTTACCGTCCGGGCTGGGGTCGCCTTCAACAACGGTTCGTATATCTTCAATTTTTGAAGGCAAGGGTAGGTCGCGTTCCCAGTTCACCCCTTGAAAGTGCTGTCCATCCTGATTGGTGCCACAGATAAAATCTGACATCAAGGTGACACTGCGATCAGCAATGACTGGAATATCCAGACCAATAGGGCCTATGGAACCCGGATGACAACCACATGTTGACAAAATTTCATCATCTTCAGCAAATTGTAAAGGCGATGCCACGCCGGCAATTTTTTCAGCTTTTAGAGTATTCAGTTCATGATCGCCCCGTAATAACAGGGCGACCAAGTTCTCGTTTTCACCTTTAACAATCAGCGTTTTCAGACAGTGTTGCGGAGATAGATTGAAAAATTGGCTGACTTCCTCAATAGAATGTTGTTCAGGAGTATCAACCCGTGTCATTGTCTGTGTCGCTTCTGAACGTGATCCTGCCGGCATAAGCGCTTCCGCCTTTTCAACATTGGCGGCATAGTCGCTATCTGTAGAAAAAGCGATGGCATCTTCGCCAGAATCAGCCAAAACATGAAATTCATGTGAGACAGCGCCGCCGATGGAGCCGGAATCAGCAATCACAGCCCGGAATTCAAGCCCGAAACGGTTAAAAATATTACTGTAAGCCTGATACATAATATCATAGGTTTCCTGTAAAGACGGCTGATCCATATGAAATGAATAGGCATCTTTCATAATAAATTCGCGCGAACGCATGACGCCAAAACGAGGACGGATTTCATCACGAATTTTGGTTTGGATCTGATAGTAAGTGACTGGCAGTTGTTTATAGCTTTTTAGCTCGTTACGCGCCAGATCAGTGATGATTTCTTCATGGGTAGGTCCCAGACAGAAATCACGTTGATGACGATCCTGCAAACGAGCCAGTTCCGGGCCATACTGTTCCCAGCGTCCGGTTTCCCGCCATAGTTCAGCAGGCTGTAGCGTGGGCATCAAAACTTCCAAAGCGCCGGCTTTTTCCATTTCCTCCCGGGTGATGGTTTCAACTTTGCGTAAAACCCGTAAACCCAGTGGCAGCCAGGTATAAAGTCCGGCGGCTAATTTGCGGATCAGGCCTGCTCGAATCATGAGTTTATGACTGGTGATTTCAGCATCTGCTGGAATTTCTTTAACGGTACTGAGTGGAAATTGAGATGTACGCATACTATATGTAATGAAAATTAAGTCAAAACAAAATATTCTACCTTTTAATAGCAGAAAACGTGTATTTCTTTCAAGATCAGAAAAAAGTGATCACCATCCCTTGTACAGTTGATTCTATAACACCTTTCAGGCCGAATTTGTTATACCAATATGAATATTCGACGCCAATATAAACGCTATCACTTTTCCAGCCGGCCAGGTCACCAATATCTATCAACATTTGTGGCTGCGCTAAAATGTGAAAGTTTCCTGAATTATTGGTATTTCCGGTTCTAAAGTCAGTAAAACCGCGAAATTTGAATTTTACCCCGGCAAGTGTAAATGGCAGGCTCCAGACCGGGGTGAATTGTATACCATACCGGCCGGATACACTGTCATCTTTATAGGCGGTAATATCCAGTTGCAGAAAATCAAACCAGGCATTGGATAAATCAAAACTTATGCCGGCCATGTAAGCCTTAAAGTTATCATTTTCAGGTTTATTACTGATGTTCAGGCCGGCTACAACCGAGAGCTCCTGAACCGGCCCAAATCCGAGCTGTAATCCTGTTATTTTATTCAGACTTAAATAAGAATAGACTTCAGCATAAACCTCAATACCTATATCACCGCGGCTGACGGTATCGACAAAGAAAAAGTTAGTGCCATATTTCCAGCCGTTGGCATGTTCAACAGTGACGGTCGTGCGATCATTATCACCTAGTTCAAAATCGCTGCCGTAAAGAACCTGTAGATTACTGTTGCTCCAGTCAAATCCATAGGTTAGTGGCGCTGCAAGAACAAAAAGTGGCAAGCAACTGTATTTAAAGATGCTCATCAGAATCAGGTTTATTTATTTTCATAAACTTTAAGTACGGCAAAATGTTGTTAATTCGCCATAACCATCACATTCGGTCATTGGATTTCCTCTATAGCCTGTTATTTCAGGACGATGGCTGCACTCTATCATGGATTCTTCAAGCCATATTGTCAATGAGCCACGATTGCTTAAAACTTAGTTAAATTTGATCAGTTGTTTAATTGGTATTGTTGTTTTTTCTTTCTACAACAAATAGGATTAGCAGCAGTGTTGGCGATGGCGTTAGCAGGGTTGATTTAATAGACAGGCTTGTTTTTTTATTATTAATCGTTTAGCTTTGAAGACCGTCCGGTCTCAAATTCTACCTGATTAAAATTGCAAATGATAACCAATCTAACTACATATCTAAAAGAAGAAATCTGGCTGGTGCGGGATAATAATCTTGGTCAAATTCAGGCCATTACAATTAAAACGCTAAAAATTATTTTGTTGTCTCTGCAGGGATTTAAAAATGATTTATGTCCACTACGAGCCTCGGCATTAAGCTTGTACACCTTGCTGTCAATTGTGCCTGTAATCGCTTTATTGTTTGGTATTGCTAAAGGGTTTGGGTTTGAGGAGATGTTAAAACAGCGATTGCTGGAGCAAAGCGTCGAGCAAAATACCATGATGTTGCAGTTGATAGAATTTTCCGAAAACATGCTGGCTAATACCCAAGGCGGTGTTGTCGCGGGTATTGGTGTGGTGGTGTTGTTCTGGACGGTTATCAAAGTAATTGGCAACATTGAAGAATCATTCAACCAAATTTGGAAGATCAAGAGTAACCGTCCACTATCGCGCAAGATCAGTGATTATTTGTCTGTGATGATGCTGGCGCCGGTTTTACTGATTGCTTCCAGCAGCATTACCGTATTTGTCAAAACCCAAATAACCTGGTTGATAGAAGTGATTCATTTGCCTGAATTGGGCACTAAAATAGTTCTGTACGCTCTGAGTTTTTCACCCTGGGTGATTATGGCTTTGTTATTTACTTTTGTGTTTATTTTTATGCCGAACCGCAAAATAAGTTTTAAGGCTGGATTGATTGCCGGTATCGTAACCGGCATATTGTATCAATGGATGCAGTGGGTTTATCTGAGTTTACAATTGGGGGTATCCGGTTATAACGCCATCTATGGTAGTTTTGCTGCATTGCCGTTATTTCTTGTCTGGTTACAACTAATTTGGTTTATTGTGTTGTTGGGGTGCGAAATATCTTTCTATTTTCAGAACTATAACAGTTTTTGCCATAACGAAAAATTTTCTGATCTCAGTTTGTCTTTAAAAAAGATTATTGCATTGCAAATAATGCATTTGCTGGTGAATGGTTTTGCCAGAGGAGAAAAGGCATATATTGCGGAAGATATTAGCAGACGTTTACATTTTCCCCGGCCTGTCGTACACAGGGCTTTGACTTCATTACGCAATTGTAATCTGATTGTAGAATTGAATGCCGAAGAAGGACGGGAAAGACCTTATCAACCAGCTTATGACATCAATGTTTTGAGCGTTTCGGCAGTGATCAATGCATTAGAGACTTCTGGAAGAAATCAACTGCCTGGGGCGACAAACAGTGAACCCTTTTCCGGTTTGATTCAGGAACAACGGAACCTTATTGAAAACAGCGGTTGCGATCCTTTGCTAAAGGATCTCTAGCATAAATTCATGAGATATTTCGGTTTATTTTTACTGGCTCTGTGGTTAATTGCAGGTACACTTAAATGCGAATTAAGAGCTCACTCGCAGATAATTCCAGAAAAACATAGCTGCGGCTA
>CAYNIU010000003.1:0-49396 GCA_964397365.1 uncultured Methylomarinum sp.
TAGTCAAGGTTCCATTGCTCAGATTTATTTTTGTTTCGGAACTTGGCCTAAAATTTGATATTCGTTCCATTTTGGAACCGGAATTAATTTTGTTTGCATAATTTACCTCGTAATTTACAAATCGCCGCTGAATGTTGCGGCTTGAGGCTTATTACCCAGATGTGAATCCCGTCTATTGCTTCGTTGCGATAGGCGGGATTTAGGCGGGATTTCAAATTGTAAATAAAATCGAGAGATGTTATTATTTTATAATATATATCATGTACTTATATGTTGCTAAGATGTTATGAATGCGGGTTAAATACATTAGAAGAGAAACGATGAACCAAGAAGAAAATCTATTGACGGAAAATCTATTGACGGAAGTTAAGTTGGGCATTGAGGCTGAATATTTCCTTCGGAGTGACCTAGGTAAATATATTATTAAAAAAGTTAATGAGGAGCGTGAAAATGCTATCGAAGAATTAGTAAAGACTTATCCTAAAAGGGAAGGCATAGAAAAAATTATTGAGTTACAGAATGCAGTATATAGGGCAGATTCATTACAGACATGGTTAGCAGAAGCTATTCAAAATGGTTTTTATGCTGAAGAGCAACTGAAAATACAAGATGAGGTTTAAAATGACAGTAGAAAATACTGAAATTGAAAGGGATACTGGTCATAGGGACGCATTAGAATCAATAGCTGAGAACCATGAAAATTCTATTGAGTCGGAAGTTATTGAAAACGTTGATAAAAGTTTTGACGAACAAAAAATTAATGTTAAAATAGACGGTGAAGAATTAGAATTACCTCTTTCAGAAGTTGTGAAGGGCTATCAAAAGGACGCTACAGCAAGTAAGCGACTGGCTGACGCCAGAGAAAAATTGAAAGAGTTAGAACAAAGAGAAGCAGAGTTAAAAGAACGTGAGCTTTCTCTAAAGGCTAAAGAGTCTGAAGAGTCCACCGAGACTCAAAGCGCGGATGAACTACCAAGCGAGGGCGATAAATCCGATGCCGAACGCATGTATCAGCAGTTGTTATATGGTGATGATGAAGAAGGTGTAAAAGTTGTTGAGACGTTTATCGATAAATTTGGACGCGCGGAATCCCAAGCTATCCCCACCGATGAAATAATCTCAATTGCTACGCAAAATGTATTGCAAACAATACTATACAATGAGGCGTTAGACAAATTCAAACGTGATTTTTCAGATGTTGCAGAAGATGATTTTTTGGCGAATTATGCCAGTTCTTTATTGAAGCAAGCGGCGGCTGAATCGCAGACGTACGAAGAAGCGTTTGAAAAAGTCGGAAATGCTGCAAGAGAAAAAGCACTTGAAATTGCTAAAAAGTTCAGAGCTAATGAGCGGAATGACCGCAAAGAATCATTGGAGCCTGAGCCATCACGGTTAAGTGTAGCAGCAGAACGACCGCTTGAAAAAACAGAAACCATGGCAGATATAATTGCTGAAATTCGGAAACAAAGGGGTCAGATGTAATTCTGGCGTTTTATGTCGTGAGACAAGTTTTATCCCATAGCAGGAAATTATTATGGCAGGTCAATTATGGGGAGTAAATACACTTGGCGGGTATATGTACTCTCTCAATCTATCAAGGGAATTGCGTTACGCATTGCAACCTTTGGTTAAATTCCGCCAATTTGCTGATGTGCATGATGCATCTCAGCAAGGTAAAAAGAAAGGGGATCAGTTCCATTAATATACCGGTGGAATAAAAACCTCACCGTATGCTGGAATATCTGGTTAGGTCATATCAACTAATAAGGTGAAATGGATATGAATACAGACAATCAGCAGGAAACTGCGAAAGATACAGAAATAGCATGGTTGGCTGGTTTTCTAGATAGTGATGGGAGTGTACAAATGACATTGCCACGATCCACAAAAGCAAATAACCATAGAGTAGTAAATTTATGGGTGGACTTTAGCAATGGAGACCCAGCTATTATTGAGAAAGCATCAAATATTCTTGATAAAATGGGTATAGGTTTTCATATAGCACAAAAGTTTGTAAAGCCTATAAAAAAGGAAGGCGATGGATACTATTTGCCAAGACGTAAAATTTGTCTGGCTATAAAGATAGGTAAAATTGCTAATATCAAGAAAATCCTTGAAGCCTTGTTGCCATACTTTGCTGGGCAGAAGGCAGCTTTAAGCAGGATTATAGTAAAGTTCTGTGAAAGACGATTGACGCAAGGACGTAAACCATATGTTCAGGAAGACCTTGTAATTGTGCAGGAATTTTTTGAACAAAAAGATGGTCGCTATGCTGCTCAAAATTTAGAGTATCTTGACAGGTTCCTCATCGACTAAACGTGAGGCTCAATAATGAGATGTTATAGTCAGAGCTTGCTGGAGACAGTAAGAGAGAGAATGAAGAGTCTCTCCGCCCAATATGGGTCATAAAAGTAACAGAATGTGGAACGTATACTCTGATGTACAAACACAGGGTTCGACGTTGAATGAAACTGATGTTATGCCTGAGACTAATTTTACTATTACTCAAGGCACGTTGACGATCACAGAAGCAGGTAACTCTGTTCCTTACACGGGTAAGTTGGACGATTTATCGGAGCATCCGGTAAAAGAGATTATCAATAAGGTATTGAAGAATGATGCTAAGAAAGCGTTTGACATTCTTGCACATGCCGAGTTTGATAAAACTCCCTTACGTGTTGCCCCGACAGGTGGTAACTCAGCAACCTCTGTAACATTGTCAACAGGTGGTTCAACGACAATTATAAATAACATTGCACTTGGTAAAGATCATGTCAAGGCTATTTCAGATATTATGAAAGAGCGTGATATTCCTCCTTATCAAGGTGATAGTTATTTTTGTATTGCGCATCCGACGACTTTTCGGAAATTCAAAAATGATTTGGAAGCAATCCATCAGTATGTAGATGCTGGTTTTGTCAAAATCATGAATGGCGAGATTGGTCGTTATGAGGGAATGAGGTTTATAGAACAAACCAACATTGCCAAGGAAACATGGACAAACGGTGCCTCAAACTGGGCATATTTTTTCGGTGCAGATACGGTGGCCGAAGCAATTGCTTGCCCTGAGGAAATCAGAGGTGGATTCGCCTCTTTAGCTGCGTAAGCAGTTATGGCAACTGGGTTAATTGCTGGGAAATCTAAGTCTTACGTTATTAATTAATAATGGTTTTTAAAGATATGACAATCAGCAGCCAAGCCGCATTAGCGGACGGTTCATCGACTACCGGGTTACCGGATATGCAGACTCAAGTGAGTCCAAACGCCCAGCCCCCATTATGGGGTGAAGATATAGTCACATCTGCATGGAAACATGCAGCAGTAAAGCAAGCTTTTGAAGGGAATTATGATATTTCTGATAATGGATGTTGGGAATGGAATAAAGGGAAAAGTCATGGATATGGCGAATTGAGAGTTCGTAGTGTATTTGGTGATAAACCTGTATATGCGCATAGGATATCATTTTTATTAAATTATCATCCTATTTCCGATGGACATTACTGGCATAAATAAAGCAACAGTAAGAGATGTTGTTTTAGGCAAAACTTGGAAAAGCTTGTATAAACGGCATAGAATTAACGACTCTATGTGAAGATTATGAAAATCCCAACGGATTACGGAAGAAGCCGAGGGGTAGCGTGGTATTATCTAGGTGGTTTTGGCCTGGTGCACACTGATGCTACACAAGCCCGAATCTTGAAATGGGATAGCGCAGGGTAATTTTAATTAAAGCGCCAGTTTCGGCTGGTGCTATTTTATCAATCAAGCGTAACTCCCCGTCCTTAGGGCTGGGAGTAGTCAAAAAGGTAAACATATATGGCATATGATAACCCACAAACAACCGTCTACAGGTTCCCTGCGGCTAATATTGCAACTTCCGGAACTGTTGGACAGTTTATTGGCCCATCGGGTAAAAAGGGCCGAGTTACAGACATTGGTTATGTTATTACAACGAATACCACTGTTGCACCAACTTTAATTTCAATTGGTATTAGTGGTAATACAAGCAAGTTCGCAACAAACAGCGTTCCTGTGGGCGTGGCGAATACAGTTGGTAATGGTGTAACTGATATTGCTGATATTGATGCGGATGTCGCCGTACTGGTCACTACTGATGGTGGCTGTACTGCTGGTGCTGCGGATTTGTTGGTAATGATTGAGTGGTATTAACCGTCAGTAACTGGAGGCCGTCTTTATGGCGGCCTATGGTGAAATCATGAAATATTATGAAAATTAAATATTATGAAAATTTAGGTAAAAATTCTTTCGGCGATGCTACGGCTGAAAATGTTCGTGATGGTTCATTTAATGCTGAAATGGATACGTTACCTGATGTAGATAATTACGGTTATGAAAAACTGGATTTTTTATATCCTGAAAAAGAAAGCATCAAGGACGGTGGATTCTTGGGTCGACAAAAAGGTGAAGCACGATGAATCATAAAATGAAGATGGATTATGATGGTGACTACGACAATAGTTCCATGCAATCAGGTATGAGCAAGAAAGAATATGGTCGATATGAAAGCATGGGTGAGAACTTTGATGTTCGTGGCGATATGAGGGCTATTCCAGAAACTGGCGCGTCTTATTCCGGTGATTATGAAAAATCTCTGGGTGATGCCAAGCGTTCTGACGTTATGACAGGTTTTTATGGTAAGTCTAAAATCACAAAATATACTGGGATCGACGATGGTTTTGCTTGATAAATCAAAGCCTTATGATGAAGTCTTTGGCGAACCAATGCCATATAAATATATCCAGGGTGGACGATATTTTAAGGCCAGCGGTGAGGAATTGGTCGAGGATATAGCTATAGGCGATAGCGTGCAAATCACATCCCATGTACAGGATGATAATGAAGAAAAAGTTATTGCTGCGCTTAAAACTATAACTGAAGACGAATTAACATCTACAGGCAAACCAAAAGTTTCAATTGTACGTGAGCGTTCCGGTGTTGAAGTTGACATCAAAACAATCAATCAATTATGGACGCAGCTACAATAATAGTTCGAGCAAGGCAGTGGGTTGACGACAATGAAAACCCACAGTTTGCAACTGATGCAGAATATCTTGTATGGGTTGATGAAGCTGCACAGGAGGCTTGCCGTCGCGGTCGTTTCTTGATGGCTAAGAAGCAAATATCAGTAGTTGCTAATACATCAACATACAGCCTTCCTTCTGATACAATCCTTGTCAGGAGAGCAAAGCTATCGAGTGAGATATTACCTTTACAAGAAACCAGCTACTTAACGTTAGACGAAGACGTTAGTGGCTGGGAATCTGAAACAGGTACCCCGCTTGAATATTTTACAGATATGGAAACAGATAAGATAACTCTGTATCCAACGCCTGACGCTAATAATACATTAGATTTGGTAACTATTACCGAACATCCTGCAATTACTCAAACAACCGACACACCATTAATTCCAACTCGATTTCATAATTCATTAGTGCATTGGCTTTGTTATCGCTATTTTCAACGATTTGATGAGGATACTAATAACGAACAAAGAGCAGAATATCATCGTTCATTGTTTGTCCATGAATTTGGGGAAAGAAGTTCTGCTAAAGACGAAATATTCCAGTTAAGAAACAGGCCATTTAATAATTTTGATGGTGGGCCTTACTAATGGTAAATAATGAAATCATAGATGGATTTTCTATTGAGCAATTAGGGGTAGGTGGAATAGCATTCTATTGTTTATATGTTCTTATCAGGAATCTTATAAAAAATCAAAACGAAGAAAGAAGGCAATGGATTGAAGCCTATCAGGCGCAAGGTAAAATGCACGATGAAAGACAGCGGGAAACCAATGCAGTAATAAGAGAATTAACAGCGGTAATGAAAGAATCAAATGCTGTTATGAGAGACGCAAATGCGCGTCGTAGATATTGTGATGGAATGAAAAATGGCAAAAATATCGACTTATCCAATTAAAACCCCGCCAGTATCAACAGATTATATTTTGGGATATGAGAGCGCAGGACAGGCAAGAACCGTAAAAATTCCGATATCTGACATTTCTCTTATCGGGCATACTCATACTGAATATTCTCTTATCGGGCATACTCATACTGAATCCGAGATAACCGATTTACAACCTTATTTGTTAAATATTACTAATGAACCATTAGGCGACTTATCCGATGTAAGCATCGCTGGGGCAGTAGCTAACCAACAAATTGTTTATAACGGCATGTCTTGGTCTGCTCAAGATATGTCTTCCGCTCAAACTGGGTATGGCGAATGGGAATATCAGGCAGTACCGACATCTACTGACCCTGGTTCAAAAAAATGTGGTTTCGATAGTCTAACGCTTGCCTCTGTAACCAAGATATATCTTAGTGTCACAAACCGCAGTGGCACGAACATGAGTAATATGCTGAATTTGTTTAAAAACGGAGACAGAATATATCTTCAGGTTTCTACAGGTTTTACAAAAGCTGTCCTATTCAACGTTGTTGGTATTACTGACAATATTACTTATTTTACATTTGATGTTACTTATGATAGTGAAGGGTCTGGCGGAAACTTTGCTGATAAAGATCGCGTAAGTGTTGTTCGCGGTAGTATCGGCGGAATTTTAGCCGATGGTTCTGTTCCTTTAACTGCTGATTGGAATGCTGGCGGGTTTAGTATTACTTGCGCGAATTTAGTATCCAGGAATGGGGCGGCTCCTGTCAAACATGAAATCTATACTACATATATAGACAGTCTAAATTACGAACGCCTGGCGATAACTGGAAATAGTGTATCTGTAGAAAGCGCGGGCACTGGGGCTGCTAATATTGATTTGAAGCTATCTCCGGCGGGGAATGGAGCTGTCCATATAGCGACAGATAAATTGTTATTTAGGTTAAATGGTGAATATATAGAGCGGAGAGCACCCAACACGTTAAAATTTAAAACAGGTGGTAGTACCAGTCTTGCCTTAAATCTTAACACTATAACCGTCGGACAGTGGGGTTCTGGCGGACTTTCCATACGCGGTGGCTCTGCTGGTTATGGGAATCCTAACAGAAATGGAACATCTTTAAATATAGAAGCTGGTCTAAGCACTGGGAATGGTGCACCAGCAGGAGTGTTTCTAAAATATGCCACTTCAGGTGTTTCAGGTGTTCAAGAGAATCCATCAAAAACTGGGTTTATTTTAGATGGAACAGGTTTTGTGGGAATTGGCTATATAACTCCATCTGGAAAACTTCACATTACAGAAGATAATGCTAAACCATTTTTAATAGATAAATCAACAGTAGCCGCAGAAGCTCCTGGAGCCGGTATAGGTATGTTGCGGTGGGAAGCCGGAACAAATACAGGAACATTGAAACTCGTAGCATATTCTGGAACGTCTGCTACTGGAATAACTATTATTGATAATGTTGGATCGGGTAACTAATGAATGATAAACTTTTATATGTGTTATTCGCCATAATTGGCTGGTTGTTTAATGAAATCGTTGATTCTATTCAAGAGATTGATGCTAAACAATAGCAGTTAGAAATTAAATTAGTCAGGTGTAAATGATGATACAATTCAATACATTAACGTTTAATGGTGTTGCCGATGAATTTGACCTGTCGGCAATGGAATTAATTGTTAATAACGAAAACAATAAAATCATGGAAGAGAATGAGCGCAGGGCTGCAGAAAATCCACCGCTACCAGTTTTGCCATTATATTCAATGGAAACACAGGATGAGCTGGAAAACAGCTATTGTGAAGTTATGACGTTACGTATAAATGAAATACACGAAAGAAACATTCAATCTTGGCGTGATAGTAAACTCAATGAAGGTGCTCTTTATGGAAGAACTGCCTCAAAAAAACAAATAGAATCTGCTGTTGATTCTTTAAAAGTTCAACATATGCTAGTATAAAATTTTATTATTAACAGGATGTAGCTCAACAGTGATGAGTATTCAGATGGATTTGTTCGTTATCGAAATCTTTGAAGAAAGTGTTTTAAAACAAATGTTTATTGAAACAATTAAATATCCAGAAAGGGGAATATTTTATGGGAGATAAAGAAATATTGAACTTTATTGGACAGGCGACAGATGTTGTTAGGTCTCAAAGCACAGAAATGATGCGAATAAAAGGCAAGTCATTGCTTTGGTTAGCCGATAAAATAGAAGAAACTGACAAAGAAGAGAAGGATGCGGATTGATAAATTCGCTGGATTAAATAACGTATTACTGCCTGAGAAAACACCAGAAGAGTTTTTAAAGAAAGCAGATAACGTTAATATTGATAATCTTGGAGGAATAACTAAACGTCAAGGTTATAGCAAGATTATGTCTGGCGTTTTTCATTCGTTATGGTCTGATAAAAAGCGATGTTTTTTTGTAAAAGATAATGAGTTAAAAGAGCTTTCTGTAGATTTAACGGACAAGTATTTACAGCATTATCAATGGGTAGCATCTACTGAGTCCATATTGGATTTGACTGGAGACCCGTTACTTGATTTGGCGGGTAACCCTATTTTCCCTGAAAACCCGCAGTTGGTTGATTACACGGCACAATTTCAAGGCGAAGTTAAATTTGAAGAGCTTGATGGTAAATATTATTTTATATCCGAACATGAGAATGGTGTAATAGATGGCAGACTTATAAGACCGTTTGGTGTCCCACAGGTTGTCAACCTTCCTGGTCTAAGCGCTGGAATTGGCTCATTAACAGCGGGAACATATCTGGTCTGTTATACCTATGTTGATTCCAATGGATTGGAAGGTGGGACAATAGCAGCAGCAAGCATTACTGTTTTGGATGGCTCTTCTATTAATATCAGCAATATTATTATCCCTGCGCAATATAAGGCCAGAATATATGTTAGTAATGGTGGCTCTCAAATGTATAAACTAGGAGACACTGAAAGTTCAGTTTATATATTTAATGACGCAAAAGACCTGACAACACCACTGAGAACATTCAATATATCCGATGCCCCTAATGGTAGACATATAAGATATTTTAAAGGAAGGATGTTTATTGCGCAGGATAATGCTCTTTTTTATAGCGAACCGCAACGAGTCGATAAGTTTAATTTAGCAGATAATTTTTTATTGTTTGGCGGCAATATAACAGCATTAATGCCTGTAGAGGATGGTATTTGGGTTGGTGCGGATAAGCTGTACTTCTTGGCAGGGACGAATCCTAAAGAATTTACAAAAGTTTTAAAAGAGGATGTAAATTGCGTAGAAGGCTCTGATACAAGGGTTCAGGGCGCTTATACTGGAGCAATCAGTTATCATTGGATGGTGACGACAACGAATGGGGTGTATACATTACATAATAGCGGAGAAATGAAGAATGTAACCGCCAAGAATGTGGACGTAGGATATAGTGATGGTGCGGCTTCTGAGTTTGTTCAAAAAGAAGGGATGAACCAGTATGTTGCATTAATGAAAAATAATAGGCCAAATAATTTACGTGTATCCGAATCGGTTACGGTTACACATATTAGAAACGGTATTGTAATTTCATAATACCACATTAGCCCGTCGGGAGACGCGCAGGAGTTATAAAATGCAAAATATTATCGCGCCTAACAATGGCGATATCTCTAAATCAAAAGCAAGATTAAAGGGTATATGGGAAATTGAACACGTTAGTCCGTCAAGGGGTTTTTGTGAGAAGTTCTCTGCTCATAATATCGTCGTAAATGAAGGTCTTGATTATTTGCTGGATGTAGGTTTGTCAGGTGGCGTAGCAAATGCAACCCATTATATTGGCGTTTTTAAAGGCAACTATACTCCTGTTGCTACGGCCACAGCCGCAACCATTGTGACAGATAGCACCGAAGTTGTAGCCACTACAGATGTTACAGCAACAGCTCGTGTTCAATGGGTAGAAGGCGGAGTATCAGGCCAGACTATTACGAACAGTGCTTCCCCTGCAGTGTATACGTTTAACGGGACAATGACTATTTACGGATTGTTCTTGATTTCCAATGCAACAATGCCAACTCCGCCAGCAGGTACCAAGTTGATTAGCTGCGTAAGATTCCCATCTTCACGTAACGTAGTTGCTACTGATACGTTAAATATCACCTATCAACTGAGTGCGGCAGACGATGGAATCTAATGCGATGGACTAAAACACTTCGCATATCTGCAAACGTAAGTCTCAGTGATATAGAGATAAACCGTTTGCGTACAGAGTTTGGCAAAATTGCCAAGCAAGCGGAATATTTTGGTCATAAGTATACCAGGAGAAAAATTGTATACGATGACATGGAAGTTATTTATACATACGGTAAGAATATTAATGGTATCCAGGTTAATGCGGTAAGTCCATCAGAAGTTGACATCAAGTCCGCAGGGTTCTATTTTTATAATCCCTATTATTATAATCCCCTTTATGGTGATTCTCCCGATTCTTATGATAGCGACCAGTATGTGTTTATTCCGTCTTCTGATGGAGGTCTTGACGAGAACGCAGCGATCATTATACATGGGAGTGGGTCTAAGGGTACGCGCGAAGTCTTCGGGACAAGGTCGTGGACAAGTGATACCAGAACTATAAGCTGGATTCAAGCTGGCGTGTATGGTGGAGTGGGTGTGAGAGACTCGTCTGTGGGAGAAGGGATTATATATAGGGATGGCATAAGAGTATTTACAGATTTAACGGATTATCGACCGTCGATATATAAGTATGGATTATCTACGAAGCGATATTTTCGTGGTGCAGCTTTAACGGATGAAGGGATTTATATAGGTGTATCTACATTAAGGCCAGCGTATTTAAGGTTTCAATCGGAATCATCCGTTGTATTTTATGATGAATCGGGTTCAGTGTTGAACTCTATTCAGATAGTAGATGGTTTAAATGAGGTTATTTCTGGAGATGTAGAGATATCTCCTAACGTAAAAGAACTATCAGTTCGTGTTGCGTTGATTGATTTAACAAAATATGGAGACATCGTAACAGGGTACAAATTTCGACAATATAGGATAGACGGAACATCAATATCATTAAAGTCTGAGCAGGATGGTTTTTTTTACTTCGGATATACAAGAGACAATATTCTGAAATCGGCTTATTATGACGGGACAAATCTTTGGTCTGAGAATGCGGCTAACTTGCAATTAGGCCATGCCATATCAGAGTATTGGCCTGAACATGAAGTAATGTACTTTGGTTGGTTTGATGCGAGTCGTTTTTCCACTCCTCCTTATATTTCATATATTGTGGACTTACCAAGATATTTAGTAGTTGGAGATATTCTATACAAAGCGATCATGGAGAAAGGAAAGCCTGTTAGCATCACTGCAGAAAAGTTTGAAAAGAAAGCTGGATTCATACAAACAAAATCAGAAGCCTACGCTAATGCGCTTGGTAATTTTGGTTTTGCTAATGTTAGGCCTGGCAGAGCAGATGGGTATTCAGATTATATTTATTTTGATGTCGCATTAATAGGCGGCAGTAATCCAGCAAGTTTACACGAAGACAGGTTCGGTAATATTGTTATTTATGCACCACCGTTTCTTATAGAAAAGAATCCTAACGGGCGGATAGTTGACCACACCAAAAAATGGTATAACGGATGGTATAATGACTTCGCTTTTGATGATAATGGGTACTTCAAATTCCTTCTTTCAGGCGGTGTTGGCGGTGTAAGAGAGACAGCAACAAACATAATTACTACAGGTTAATACAATGACAACAGTATCAGGAACTATAACAGAATCCACTAATATAACAGATTGGGACATAACGGCGTTGAATGTGCCAGATGGGAGTTTGTGGTACACGAGAACATCAGGAGCAACATCTTATTCTATAACGCTACCAAATAATCATCCTGTGTTTTTGGTCTTTGCGCCACGAATTGATTTGGTTTGGGCAGCAAGTACAGCCGTTACACTGGGTCAATTTGTTTGTTCTCTTGATCCAGTGGCAAATCCGCACATATGGAAATGCACTACTGGCGGGACAACTGGAACAACAGAGCCGACTTGGGCTACATCAGGAACAACCAGTGATGGGTCGGTGGTGTGGACTTATGTTAATAAGTTAGTTCAGCCTCTTTGTGAGGGACCAATTATTCCTGTTTAATGTACACGCCATCTAGTAATTTTTCGCTTAGTTCTGCGAACTATACTCCATTAACAAATTTTGTTATTGAAGGGTTTTATACGCCTATAACAAATTTTACTGTTCCAGTAGAATACGCGGCAACGACTAATTTTGTTGTGCAGCGTGGCGCTTATACACCTTCAGGCAATTTTTCTGTAATAGAGGTTTTCTATAAGCCAACAACAAATTTTAATGTTGACGTATTGTCTGGTGTTGATGGCGTTAAATTATCAGAATATGTAAGTAGTGTTTATAATGGATATATATCGTTATCTGATGGAGCTATTTTATCAGAAAATGCAGTTGCGAACTTAGTCCCAGGCATTGTTTCAGACGGAGTAAAGTTATCAGAATCAGTATTTATTTCACATAATATACCCATTAATATATCAGATGGCATTACTATGTCTGATAGTGGGTATATAGTTGGTGATCCTAATATTACTATCCTTGATGGGATAAAAATAGCTGAGTCTGTAGGCACTGTCGCAACATTGAACTCATCTGTTATAGATGGGGCTTCTTTGTCGGAGTGTTATAGAAGTCGTGTTTCTGGGGCAGGTAGTTCGGCTTTGATTCTTGCACAGCAGTTACAAGGCTATGCCCATCCAGCGTCTTCTGGTGATGGCAAATTGTTGTTATTAAATGGACATGAATTTCGTTACAGAGACCCTTATGGAAATGGAACTCTTAGTTGGTTGATTTTGCAAAACACCATTGACCCATTAACGGATTCTGGCGTTAATGCGCCTATTTACTTAGACTTTTCCTGGATATCTGATGACTCAAGAATGTGTGCGGTTTGTATCAAGGAGCAACCAAGCGAAGATTATTATCTTGTAAGATATTTGCGAATAGGCAATTCACCCACGACCTGGACGTGGAGCTACCAATCTAAAACAAATATATCCTCTTTAAATCCTAATTCCACAACAACATGGGCTATATCAGAAGATGGATTGTATTTGGCTGTAAAAACGCTGAATAGTAGTGTTTATGGGATAGATATATATAAATGGAATTCAAATAACTATGTCTTTTCTTATTCTATTTCTCCAGGATTTACCGTAGGCGAAATTTCAATACGTAATAATGCTCTTGTTATTATAAATACTGATTTCAATAACCCATGCGACTTGACTGATAACATTGGAAGGGCGCATTTGTTCGAGAATGTTTCCGATACATGGACTGAAGTTGCTACTTTCTTTGACAAATCACAATCAGGGCTAACAAATTTCGGTGTTTATATAGCATTTAAAGGCAATCATTTAGTAGCGCTTGAAATACAGATATCAAGTAGCGGGAGGAAGAGTTCAACAGGTTTTTTTGTAATTGAATACGATCCCGTTTATAAAAAATTTAAAAGGTCTAATTTTGTAACTGAGTACAACGCAAAAACATATAGTTTTTCAACTTTCGATATATCTGTTGATGCATCGTATATATTTTTTTATGAACGTACGTTTCCAAATTTTATACAAATATTTTCTGGATCCAATCCAAGACCCAGTGTATCTGATTCCGCAATAATTTCTGAAAAATTGTTAGTCCAGTCCAATGACTGGATAACAGAAAATATACGTTTTGGCGAAGCCCTTGCTTTTATTATATCTGCTATTACATCTGACGGTGTTAAATTATCGGAATCATCATCTGCGTTAAAAGTTTTAAATCTTTTAGCATCGGATTCGGCGTTGCTTGCAGAAATTGTAACAGCAAAACAAATCAATGCTGTTGCAGATATTATTAAATTATCCGATCAAGCACTATCAACTCAAAATATAATAGCGACATTTAGCGATATTGTTCTGTTTCTTGAGCAGGCGAATGTTTCAATTATTGATCTTGTTTCGGATAGTTTAGTTTTATCTGAATCAATCGTTACTTTATGCAATCTTGCTCAGGATGTATCTGATGCTTTAATTTCAAGTGATTCTGTATCCACTCAAAATACTCAATATGAACAACTTAATGAACTAATAAATCTTATTGAGTCTTTGTCGAGCATATTCAGTAAGTTTGTGTCTGATGGTCTAAATCTGTCAGAAGCCTTGACTTCGTTATATACTGCAAAGATATCTATATTAGAAAGTTTTAATATAGCAGAAACCCCATCGAACATTATAACTCTTGGCGTTCTCATATCAGAGACTGCTAATATTAGAGAATCATTATTAACTAAGGCTGATTTATTTAGTGTTTTAAGCGATGGGTTTATTTTAAAAGAAGGTGGTGACGGCGGAGCTACTTATCTTGGATATGTGTTAAACACCGAAAACTTTGCATTAACTCAATGGCAGAATTTCAATTTCAATTCATTGTGTAATTTTAATAATGAATTGTTAATGGCAAGTGATACTGGTCTTTATAAGTTAGGTGGAACCACAGATGATGGTACAACAATAAACGCACAAATAGAAACAGCGGCATTTAATTTTAACGACATGATGGCCATTCCTAAAGTTTATATAGGAGCGAGTATGGATGGTTCTGTCGTTCTTAGGGTTAGAGTTGGCGGCAAAGAAAAAGCTGATTATTTGTTGACAGATAATGGCGTGGATGTGAATACCCAAAGAATTAAATTAGGCAGAGGGTTAAGAGGCAGGTCTTGGCAATTTGAATTAATCACACAATCTAATTCTCAATTAGATATGGATAGTATTGAGTTTAATCCTGTAGCGATTAAGAGGAAAATATAATGGGAGCTTTTGTAAACCCACAAACACCAAATTTAAACATACAGTCTACAATGGACTATATGAAAAATATTGCTGATCAGGCAATACAGGCTGCAAATAGCGCAATAATAAACACTTTTACAACTGAATTTGATTCTGGGCAATTTGGTGGACTCGATACGATAGAAGTAAACGCTACTTTTAATAAACCTGAAAAGCCAACCGATCCAAATTTTCAGCCTCCGTCAATGGCATTCCCATCAGCTCCAAGTAGCAATTACCCTGTTGTTGATGTGTCTGCTATTGATACATCAGGTGCGCCTTCGTCTTATATTCCTGTTGATTTGCCACCGCCCCCAGGATTAAATATTCCCACGGCTCCAAATGCGTTTACAGAATTAGCTCCAACAAGCCCTGGAGTTGAACCTGCGCCTGAAGCTCCAGATGCGCCTAATACACAATTAGGGGATATTCCTGATCTTGAGAATATTGTAATTCCACGTGCGCCGAATGTGGCAATAATTTCGTTTGATCAAAAATTTCCTGAGAATAATCTTGAAGTTCCAAATTTAGATTATCAAATACAAGATTATTCTTATAGCCAATATTTGTCATTGTTAGGGAATGGTAATTTATTGGCGGATATAACAACCAGGATTAAAAGCAATCTTTCCGGTGGTTCTGGTTTTAATTCAAATGTTGAACAAGCCATTTACGATAGAGGAAAAGACAGAGAGTTAAAAGATAATGTTTTAGCAATAGAACATATTAATGAAGTAGAAGCCGCGCAAGGATGGTCAAGACCAAATGGTTCAAAGTTAGCCGCTATGCAAAACGCTATTCAGCAGACTCAACAAAGGAATGCTGAATTAAGTCGTGAAATAATGATTAAACAAGCTGAACTTGAACAATCGAATATGCGATTTAGTATTTCACAAGCCATTCAGCTCGAAACCTCATTGCTTGGACTTCATCAGCAACAAGCCAGGTTGGTTTTTGAACAGGCAAGATATGTTCAGGATTTGTTGCAGGAAGTTTATAGATTACAAGTATTAGATTTTCAAACAAAAACATCGGCTTATACTGCTTATGCTACAGCTTTTGAAGCAAGAGTCCGCGGGCAATTATCGCAAGTAGAAGTATTTAAAGCACAGATAGAAGGCGAAAAGGCTAAGGCGGATGTTAATCAATCAAAAATATCAGCTTATTCGGCAAAAGCTAATGCTATATTAGCAGAAGCTAATGCTTATCGTGCCGTAGTAGATGGAATTAATGCAACTGTAAAAAGAGAAGAAGTTAAAATTCAGGCGTTTAAAGCTGAAGTTGAGGCTTATTCTGAAAAAGTAAAAGCTAAAACTGCTGAATATAGTGGATATGCTGAATTGGTTAGAGCTGAAATCGCAAAAGCTCAATTATACGACTCCGAAGTAAAAGCGTATTCTGCTAAAGCAAGTGCGAAATCTGAGGAATATAAAAACCAGGTACAAGCCTATTCAGCATTAATTGAGGCAAGAGCTAAAGATGCTGATATTAAGATAAAATCATTGGATAGCCAAACTCAGGTTGAACGATTAAAAATAGAAGATTACAGGGCAAGAATTGAGGCGTTTTCTGCTAAAATAGAGGAAGAATATAAGGCATATCAAAACCTTATTAATTTATATAGAGGAAAGGCTGAAATCTATGCAAGCGAAGTTCGCGGTGAAGAAGCTAAATCAAATGTTGACCTTAAAAAGATTCAAGAGTCTATTGAACAGAATAAAAATAAAGCAGATATTTCTGTTCAGAATGCAAGGGTTGTTATGGACAAAATTCAATTCACTGAGGCAATGAGAATTAAATCATCTGAAACAGAAGCCAATATCCATGCAGGAATAGCTTCAAGTGCGCTATCTGCTATTAATGTTGGCGAAAGCGCAAAAATTGGCTCTAATGTTGATCTTAGTGAATCTTACAAATTCAATGGCAGGGTATAATGAAAAAATTTATTACAGCAACATTATTAAAATTAATGCGTTCTTTAATTGATGGTCAGCTAATGGATCATATTAAAGAACTTGTAAACGCCTTAATGCGTTCAGATATGCCAGGGGAAAAGAAGCGTCAAGCATTAAAAGAAATGCTTGATGACGTAGAGGGTGATATTAAATTGGCATTATCTGAAACAGCGGAACATTTAATAAATGCAGCAATAGAAATTGCATTGATGTATTTGAAGGCCAGACAATGAATAGAAAGCAATATCGTAGTGATCAATTAAACACTCCAGAAGTTTATCCTGAGCATGTGTCGGCATTGCCTGACGCTCCAATTGGAACTGGCCGTGTTCCCGAATCTTATAACAGGGAAAGAGAGCGATTAATAAATGAAAGAAAAATCCCTGAATTAGCAACAGGCAGGGTTTCGCCTAATTATCTTAATCAGCGTCAGAGACTTATTAATCAGAGGAAATTAGCAAATATTCCTGAATTGCAAACATTTGCTAAAAATATAGGTAATATTGATGATAGCAGTATACCCAAATTTATTGGAAGCACGCTAGGGACTATAGCGGGATTTGGCCGAGACGTTACTGTTAATAAAGTAAATAACGCAATATCTGGAATTAGCCAGGATGTTGGAGATTTTGCTCAATCTGCAAGTAACGCTTATAGCGGAAAAAAATTAAAAGATAGATTTTTGAAAAACTCTTCCAATATGCCGAATGAGAGGCCAGGTCTTCCGTCTAATTTGCCACCACCTAATGTTCAGGAGCAACCGAGAGTATTTGATGCGGGAAATGGGCAATTAGGTGTAAATATTAATGGTGGAACAATAACGGCATCGAATCAAGCGATTCAAAACATGCTAAGCGGTCATGGCGAGAGGAATCGTTATAGTCAGGATTATTTAAATAATTTAGCAAGTCAAGGCAAAACTTTTTATGATGAATATACTGGTGAAAAGTTAGTTGATAATGGTCGAATTGTCCCAAATCCATATCAGTCTTCTATTCAGCAAACATTACAACCAATTCAACTTGGTGGCCCACAGTCATTTCAGAATAGTGAATTTGGGCAAAAATATATTAATGAAACTTTTCCGGGAGGTAGTATTGCTAATGCCGTGCCTTATATAAACGGAGATACAACTGGGTTGAAAAATCCTCCAAGATTGAAATATACAGCAATACCACCAAAACCACCTGTTCAGCTATCGCCACAACAACTAGAATCTGGCGCTAAACGTGTTGAGCAGAATGCTATAGATGCGGCTCAAGGCACAAAACCAATTACTGTTGATTCTGTGCTTGAAAAAACATTAAAGGATATAAAATATGCTGAAAATCCTGATCAAGCAGAAATGGCTAGGGAAAATTATAGATTATTAAACAAAAAGACTTCTGAACCTGATGTTTCATTAAAAACCAAGAAGATATTAACTGACAAAGGAGAGGTTAATGTTGACTATCTTATTGATAAAAAAGGGAATAGGTATGACATTGAAACAAAATTGCCATTCCCGTCGGAAGCAGAAGTTAAGACTCAATTCAATAAGGATGTTAAAAAGATCATGGATAAAGCCAAAGCTCAAAGCGCTAATGATGATGCTGTAAAAAAATTAATTGATGATAGAATCAATTATTATTTAAAACGATTCGGATACGATTTTAGTAATGGACAATAAATTATTTCCAGATTATGAGCCGCCTGATTTCACAGACGATCAATTAAAAGATGCGCCTGTAACTGATACGCTTAAAACTATAGCTCATGGTGCATTAAAAGGTGTTGGGCCTGTATTAAGAGGCGCTGGTAGCTTAGTTGCTGGTGGGATTAATACTGCTGGTGAAGCTTTAGGATTTAAACCGGATTTACGCGCAGAAGACCCTTTCGAGGCTTCAGGGATAACGCCTTATTTAAGCAAATCACGATCAGCTAAAACACAAAAGGCATTACAAGGCTCTCAGATTGGTGGTGATATAACTGATCCAAGCACTTATACGTTTGGTGATAACCCTTCCTTGCGCGGTATTGGGCTTCAAGCGTTAGATGCAGCTTCACAGGTCGCCCCACAATTAGGGCTGGCATTAGCCACAGGTGGTTTAAGTACGCCCGCACAATTAGGTATAGGCGCTGGGGTTGGTACGCTTCAAGGTTTAGGCGCTGGCGCTGAACAACAAGAGCAATCATTCGACCAGTTAAGTCATGATGATTTATATAAAACATATGGAGCTTATCGTGATTTAATTGATAAAGGTGAATCACCATCCAATGCAAAGGATAAAGTAAGAAAACTGGTTTCAACAGGTGGCGCTATAGGTATGGGTGCTGTTACTGGCGCGACACAAGGGCTTGAAAACGTGCTTGTCGGGGCGTTGAGTAGAGGGAAATTAAAGATTCCAACAAATGGCCCATTAACTAAATCTTTAGTTAGCGGTGGTGCTGGTGCGCTTACTGAATCAACGCAAGAAGTATCAGAAGGCGTAGGGGCCAGATTAGGCTCTAATATTGCAGCACAAGGCAATCAGTCATTAACTGAGGGTTCTTTTGCTGATGCGGCTCTTGGTGCGTTAGGTGGCGGCCCTATTGGTGCGGCTATAGGCGCTATTCAACCAGATAATAGCCAAGGTTTCGAGAAACCTTCTTATAAAATCATCCCTGATGCCGATAAGATAGTAAAAAACAGAACAAAGAAAGGTGAGAATCTTAAGGATTTTATTGATAGTCAGTATCAAGATAGTGGATATAAGCCAGAGGGTTATGATAAACAAGCCAGGCTCCCTGCGCCAGAAGATAAAACAAAATTACCATCTCTTGCTAAGGATGAGATTATTACATTCAGTGATGGCTCTCAGGCTCGCAAATCTGATTTAGTTAATTACTATAAAAGTAAAGGATATAGTGATGATGTTATAAATAAACATATAGAATCATTTATTAAAAAAGCGAAACCAAAAAAAGAATCATTGCCTGAATATGATCCTTTTAAAAGAGAAACATACCCTGAATTAATTAATAAAGAGAAATTTAGGCAGGGGTTGGGTTATAAAGACATAAGAAATACTCAGCGCGACAAAGAGATTGATCAGGCATTTGCTGATAATAGAGATAAAGAAAAAGAAATTGATGCTGCTTATCAACAGTTAAATGAAATTAAAAGGAAAGATTTTATTCGTTCTGCTGATGATTTTTTAAAAACAAAAAAAGGCCAAAAAACATTACATAAACTTAAAAAGAAAAACTTACCATTAGAAACAACTTTTGGTGAACTAAAAAATACTACATTAGCACCATTATTAAGAAAGGCATTAAAGGGAAAAAAATTATCTACAAACAATGAACAGCAAAAAGAAACGAAAACAAATCAAGCGCCAAAGAATGAAACGCCAATTAAGGAAGGGAAAACTGATTCTTTCGTAAGCACTAAAGGAACTGTCGAAATTCCATTAGATAAGATAAGTTTATCTAAAGATGTTCCTCAGTTTAAATCTGATGCGAATAAATATGGATTGGTAGAACCATTAACGGGAAAATTTGAGCGCACTGGAGTTGCGCCTGTTCAAGTGTGGCGCCGAAAAAATGGTGATTTAGAATTAATTAGTGGTCGTCATAGGTTCGATTTAGCCAAACGGTCTAATGAAAAAACAATTCCAGCACAAATACATGATGAGGCCGATGGATTTACTGCCAAACATGCTGCTGTATTAGATTCAGAACTTAATATTCGCGATGGGCAAGGTAAGGTAAAAGATTATGTCAACTATTTCAAAAGCACAGGAATCAACAGAAAAGAAGCAAAGCGACGTGGACTTGTGGGCAGAGCGTTGGGCAAAATTGCTTTCGACATCTCAGAAAACGGAACGGATACCACGCACGCCGCCCATAGGAACGATATCATCGACGATAAAACAGCGCAAGTAATATCAAATACTGCACCTAAAAATGAGGCTGTACAGGCTGCCGGTTTAAAGTTTGCGCAAAATGGTGATAATCCTGAATTAATAGCCAATAAAATGAAGGTATTATCACAGGTTAAAACTACGCAATCAACTGGGGATTTATTTGGTTTTGACGATAGCGCCATTCAAGAGGCGGAACAAATGGCTAATATCGTTATTAAAAAACAAAATGAGCTAAAGCGTGCAAGAGAAAACGCAAAAGTAGGAATAAAAGCAAATTCCGTACAAGATGGCAAGTTATATACTGTTAATATTAAAGATAAAAAACAATTAAGAAAATATATTGATAATCTTAATAAAGAAATTAAAGATTGGAGTAATTGGCAAACAAATCCAAATATAATAAAGCAAATAAAAAATGAATTATCACAAGATTCTGGTATTAAATCCGAAATACCGCAAGTTGTTTCAAAGCCTTCCGAAGAAGGAAAAGGATTGCTTAAAGAAAACCAATTGGCAGATAATAAGATTTCGGGAACTAATAAAGTTAGCGAAAATGAAATTTCCGATTCTTTTAAAAAAGAAGTTATTAATGAATCGCCAAAAGTGGTTTCAAGTGCCAAAGAAAAAGAGGTAAAGTCAAAGGCCTATAAATGGTTCGTTGACTGGTCTGAGTCTAATCCAAATAGAACCGTTGAAACAAATAGTTTCAATACATTGCGTGAAGCAAAGGAATTTGCAAAAGGTAAGTATGGTTACATATCACGAATGGGTGATGATGACTCAATAAAGATTCATTCATTCTTTGGTGGATATAAACCATCTGCTAATGATGAACAAAAATTAAAGTCGCTTGACCCTAATTATAAATATGAAAATGTTAAACAATTTCAGGATGACAATGTAGGTTCAAGTGCCGAAGTAAAAGCGAGGAGTGGAAATAAACCTCTTGATAAGGACAATATGACGCCATTAGAACGGCACATAAAACAACATGCTCGTTTGATTGATGGTGAAGTAACCATTATGGAGTTACATAAAACAAGACATACAAAAAAAGATATTCCTATATGGGTTGTTAAACTATCTGATCGTATAAGTAAAGATGATTATAGAGACCTAAATAGTAAGGCAAAAGCATTAGGTGGCTATTATTCACGTTATGCTAAGGATGGGGCTATTCCTGGCTTCCAATTCAAGGACGAAAATTCAGCCAAAAAGTTTATGCAGCTTAAGGAGCAAAGCGTATCGAACATAGATAAAATAGAGGAAAAAACTGGCAACACTCAGAGGAAATCAATTGAGCGCTTGCGAAATATGGCTGATAGGTTGCATAACAAAGCAGAGGCTTCTCTTAATCGAGAAAGAAAGACAAATACCGCAAAAAGGGCGAGAAAAGCTGCTAGTGCTGGAGATGCAGCCAGAAGCGATATAGCTTTTGCCGAAACCATACGGAACCTTGCTGATGGCATTGAAACAGGCAAAACCAAGTTTCTGCAAAATATAAAAACAAAAACGCAGATTGAAGAATTAATATCATTGCTTAATCGCGCTAAATACAAAGGTGATAGCATTGTTACAAAGGATATGTCTTATAGTGAGTCAGAATCCGTTAGAAACAAACCGGCAACTAAAGATGATATTCAGTATGCAGAATATCCAGAAGTAAGATTACACAAAGAAGATGTTAAAAAATTAGTGTTTGCTCTTGAAAATATGGCAGGCATGAAGTTTATTGCTAAACGATTAAGTAAATTAATGCCTGTTGGCGATATGGTGACGCTTAATACTGATGATGCTGTTAAAATCAGAGCCAAGCTTGGGGAAGATGCCCCATGGCAAATTGAAGATGCTATAAAATCCATTCAACGATTAAAGAAAATAGGCATCAATAATTCCGCCGAACTAAGAGCTGCATTAAGAGAGCTTATAGACTTCAAAGAAAAGAAACAAGAAGAATCACCAAATAAACCCATTGATACAAAAAAATCAATTGCCAAGCCCCCCGCCACAGGAAGTACAGTTAAAGACGTGCTGTCATGGCTTCCTAAAAAAGTACGCAAAAATATTAAGATTGTTCAGAGCATTAATGATTTACCTGGGCATTTAAAATCAAATGCTTTATCGGGCGTTGAAGGCTTGTATGATCCGGTAACAAATAAATCTTATATTGTTGCCGACATGATAACAAAAGATAATGCTTTGTCTGTCGTTGCACATGAGTTATTGCATCATAGATTAGCTAATAACAAGTCTTTGCGTCAAACTGTTTCTAATATTGAGGATGTTTTCAATAAAATAAAGTCAGGCGAATATAAAGGCCGTTATAAGGAAGTATACGAAAAGGCTATGGAAAGGGTTAAGGAAGCAAAAACAACGCCTGAAGACGAACTGGAAGAGTTTATTGCTTATTCTGTAACTGTATTTAATGAAAATCCTAAATCATTACCTGCAAAACTCTATAAAGCCATTCAAAAATTAATTGCAGCTATTAAAACTGCATTGATGAGAATGGGTATACAGATTAATAAACTTACGCCTGCAGACTATAGTTCTTTAGCATTGCAAGCGGTTAAGCAAACAAAACAGAATAATATTTTAATAAATGCAGCTTTTGATCAAGATTATGCCGACAGTGACAACCTGTTAGCCTCCTATGCAGGCAAGAAAGACCAAACAGCCGACCAGTCTGTTAAGTTTAGCAAAACCTTCACTGAACGAGTCACTAGCGCATTTACCAAAACCAAATTAGCCGAAGGAATCGAAGAGGAAAACAAAGAAAAATATGGTGTATTTAATAACGCATTAGGCAAAATCGGTGATGCTGCAACTAAATACTTAACAACGCTTGATAACCTTGCAAGGAATAATCCTGTAGCCAGACCATTTTTGGATATGGCAAAATCCATGCAAATGAAAAAAGATAAGTTGTTATCAAAAACCAATGATGCTGTAATTGCATATAATTCCATAGGCAAACATGGGATTAAACATATTGTTTCCAGTGTATTTGACCCTGAAGGAGATAAATCCGAACAACAAAGAAAAGTCGATGAAGCTTTATTAAACGGGACGTTAAATAATGAAGTTTATAATAATACTCAATTAAGAAAATTTGGATTAGATGATAAGTCTATAGAGGTATATAAGGTTATTCGCCAATACATGGATGATATGACCGAAGAGTATAAGGATGCCTTGCTTGAAAGAATGAGGATAAAAAGAAATGATGGTAAATTAAAGTTAATTAAGCCATCAGGCAAAAAAGATAAAGATGCTGCTAAATTAGCAATAGGCTATAAACTTTTAAATGATTTCAAAGAGTTAAAAGGATTTTTCCCTATAATGCGTTTTGGGGAGCACACAATAACTGCAAAGAATGATGAAGGGAAGATTATTTATTTTGCTGCTGAGGAATCAAAGAAAAAAGCTATACAACATGCTAACAAAATAAAGCCTGAATATGACAATGTAACAATAGGCTTTCTTTCTAAGAATAAACGGGATGACTTAGTGTTTGATCCTCGTATGCTTAACATGCTCGGAAAATATCAAGATGAAATCCCTGGATTCTCAGATATATTTGATAAAGTTGAGCAGGATATTTTAAAAGATTTTTCTAATAGTGAATTCAAGAAACATTTTATTCATCGGAAAGGAACCGCTGGATTTAGTAAAGATATTGTAAGAACATTGGCAAACTATGGCTGGTCTTCAAGCAACTATATTTCTAAAATGCTTTTTGTCCCTAAATTACAAACTTATATTGATGAAAAAGTAGACAAACATATTTACCCTAAAACAAAAGATCATCTTCAGGATACGCTTGATTATATAAAAGCGCCGAACAAGGAATATCAAGGCATAAAATCATTTACGTTCATGTATTACATGGGGTTAAATGTTAAGTCTGCTGTTGTGAATTTAACGCAGATTCCATTCACTCTTGGGCCTTTTCTGGCCAATAAATTTGGTGACAAGAAAACATTTAATGCTATCCGAAAAGTATGGAAAACAGCATTAAAAGAAGTTATTACCGTAGATAAAGATAAGAATGGAAATATAATTAAAAACAGCAAGTATTATCTGCATTGGGCGCAACAAGAAGGATTAACGTTTGATGCGTTTCTTGGTGAGTTGATAGGCGCTGCTACTGGTAAAAGAGCCGCACAAGTTGGACTTGCTAATAAGGCTATTGAAACGGCTACGCTATTGTTTTCAAAAGCTGAAATGTATAACAGAAGGATATCTGTTTTGGCAGCTTATGAATTAACTAAAACTAAATCATTAAAAGAAATTAACGAAATGCTCACTGATGCAGGACATGAAGCACAGAAAAATAAAGATTTAGCTTTAAAAGAATTTATCAAATTAACTGTTACAAAAACACAATTTGATTATGCCAAATTCAATCGCCCGGCATCCTTTAGGGGATGGGGTTCTGTGCCATTACAATTCCATCAGTTTTTAATAAATTATTTACAATTCATTGCCGGTAATGGTGGTGGTGTTGGCGCTACTGTAAGATCACTTGGCGCTGTGTTCTTGTTTGCTGGATTAATGGGACTGCCTGGGGCTGACGATCTTCGTGCAGCATTAGAATATGCGTATACAAAAGTTACTGGCAAGCATATTGATTTACAGTTGGAAGCAAGAAAAGAGCTTGTAGATTTGGCGAAAGCATTTATGAATGATACCCAGGCAAGGCAGTTTGCTGAAGCCGCCTTGTACGGAGCACCATCATTAACGCCATTCGATATATCTGGTTCTGTAGGTATAGGCAAAATAGGCCCGGGGTTAGTAGAATTCTTTGATACGGCAAAAGAAAAAGGTGAGTTGGAAGGCTTTAATGAGTTTATTTCTGAAGCTTCAGGTTCTTCTTTTGGTATCGCTAAGAAAGCCTTAATAGGCATTGAAGAGTATAACAAATCTGGCGATTTAGAGAGATTGTTTGAGAAAACAATAATTCAAAATACTGCAATCCAGAATGTATTAAGAGCATTTAGAATGGCTATTCAAGGCGTAGACAGAAACTACGCAGGTAAGATATCAATAGCCTATGAACCGGACGTATGGGATACTATTGCTCAGGCATTATCTTTTACTCCTGGTGAGCGTAAGCGTTTATATCGTCAAAAGAATACTGAATATAGGGAGTCTGCTTTCTTAAAAATGGCGCATCAAAAACTTCTCACTCGATTAAGCGTGGCAATGGCTGTAAAAGATAAAGAGCAAATTATCGAAGCGAGAAGATTAATATTTGAATGGAATAAAGAAGTGCCCTATAAGTGGCGGCTGAGTCATGAAAAAATTAAACGCAGCATGAAAATGAGGAGTAAATATTTTGACAACCCATCTGGTGACAGAACTAAAGCATTACAAATACAGTTTAAAGAGAATGCTAAATATTTTATTTAATGATTTGATAACACGTTGTCATTAATTGATATTTTATATCCGATAAATACATTTTATTAATTGTGTGCCAAGACTTCCATCGTTATTAAGATTGTCGGGTTACATTCATATTTGCACGCCATGTTTTATATCATCTTCCACTTTTAATGTTATTTCTTTAATACACACCTACAGGGTAATTATGGCTTTCTTCATATCTGTAGGCGTGTAAATAATCATAAATACGGCTTTAAATTTGGTTTAGTGTAATTAACCCCTTTTGTGTATTTCCCGTTTTCATCTTTGTCAAGTTTTCCTGTTTCAGGGTTTATTTTTGATTTGTTTGAACGCTCCACTTCTTTTATCGCGTTCTCCACATCGGCACCCATACTATAAGCATAACCTAATGCAACCCACGCAAGGTCAATAACCGCATCTAATTGATCTTCATTTGTTATTGAATCATATAATTCATCTATTTCTTCTTCTATTAATTCTTTATATAAATCCATTTGTTTTTCATTATAAACATCAACTGTTTGATCGGCTGCGATCATTAATTTTTTAACTGTCTTTATCATTTTTTCAACCATATAAAATCAAAACAATTCTTCAAAATAGTATTTAAAAATTTTATCAACATAGTTTATTGTCTCTTTTGCGTTATCGCCTGTTACGTTTGGCAACTTTTCGATTATGTTGCAATATAAATTAGAGCCGCCGCTAAGTTTTTGCGCTTTGATTAAATTTCCAAACCCTGCATTATAACTTGAAAGAGTAAGCGCATATCGGTCATATTTTGGTCTTGGTGCTGTCCATTTGTTATATAGTTTACTCATATAATAACAACAGGCTGGAATGGCGTAATCTGGGTCAAATGCGCTGGCATTGTCTGGAAACCCCATCTGTTTAATGATATCACTCCATGTTCCTGGCATGAATTGTGCAATGCCTTTAGCTCCAACAGGTGACATTGCATTTGGATTTAACAAAGATTCTTGCCATAATTGGGCTTTAATAATTAACCAATGTGATTCTGGGAAAAATTTTTCTGTGCTGCTTTGTATTAATTCGTCGTATTTATCTTTCATAGTCTTTGCACTTTAGTTTAGTAATAATTCTTTAGCCATTTCTTGTTTTCAATTCTATTGTTGGTCTTGCCACAATCCCTTCGGCGAGAAAACAACCAAATCTTGATCTAATGTCTCCGCATTTCACCATCATTTCTTGTACATCAAATTTACATTTCAAGCGTAATGATAATTCTTCTGGGATTCGTGATTTATTTGTTCTACCTGCAAATGATATTTTTTCTCCATCAAAAATAATTCTTATATTTGTTCCATCAATTTTTTCTGTAAATTCCCATTCATTATCTTGTAAATATTCAAATTCTGGCAATGAATATTCATCCAATAATGTTTTTTATTTTCGGGTCTCTTTTAAATAAAGTTTGTATTTTATGATATATCATATTTAACCTATTTATTGTTCATTATAAGTTTCCAAATCTTTTTTAATATCTATTAAAATATCCCTAATATCGTCTGCTAATATATTGGATAAATAACCCAAAACTTGTAGTTTGACTGGAAGATTCTTAACTACATCTTTTTGATCACCTGCCCATATGTAAGTATTGTTTGTACATATGACGTTCTCACATAATCTTTCCATTGATTCTTTAATCAACGCAATGCCTGGGTTATTTAATAGTCCATTTATTTCTTTTATATTTAATCCTATTCCTTCTCTAATGTATGTTTGTTTTAATAATTCGACAATTTTTTCATCTAACATCTTTTAATGTACGCGCTTATATTATTTCATAAATAAACTCATTCATCACTATCTATTGAATTAATAATCCTACGATCAATCGTAAATGATTTTATTTCTTTACTTAATGTTTGTTGCCCATAGGTTAAAGCCTCAATAAAATTATCTTTAACTGTTTTATGATTCTTTATTTTGTTGCCATATTTATCATAAAAATCGACAACATATTGTCCGGTTATTACTTTCATCAAAAAGGGAGTTCATCAATCTCTTGATTTGTTGGCTGATAATTTTGTTGTTTATGATTTTGGGTGTCTTGCTGTCTATCTCCGATCATGGTCATTTGTTCTACAATAATTTCAGTTATTTGGTGATTATTTCCTTCTTTGTCCTTCCATTTGTTCGTTTTTATACGACCTTCAACAAATATTTTGGAACCTTTTTTTAAAAATTGACTGGAAATTTCTGCCAATTTTCCATAAAAAATAATTCTATGCCATTCAGTTTCTTTTTGCTGATTCCCCTGTTTATCTTTCCATATTCGCGTAGTTGCCAGACTGGCGTTTGTTGCCATCCAACCATTCGGTAAATTACGGGTTTCTGGGTCTTGACCGATGTTACCTAACAAAATTACTTTATTTATCATTCTTTATCCTGTTTCTTTAATAACACACACATTATAAGTTTGGGCTATTAATACATCAATAGCCCAAATATAAAACTAATTATACATGCTTAGAATGTTCATTTGATGCTTGTTTAATAGCTTCACGTTCTCTTGTTGAAAATGGAGCGTTTCTATATTTTGATGGTGCAACCCACAAATCAAAACGATCTCTTTCTGGAATCTCAATCCAATATTCATACACAGACGATAAGTCATTGTCTGCTATAGCCTGCTGGATTGCCTCAATACTGTTCTTATTGCGATTTACTGCTGATAAAATTAATTGTTCTTTTTGTTCTTTTTCATCTTGAGTATTTTCAACTGCTGCCTGCCCATCATCATCAACCGACGGAACCCCTGCAAGGGCTTGTAGACCATACCGTTTTGCATAAGTTATGGCAGAACCGTAGGCTTGAGGATCATTTTTAACGGGCGGAAGCTCTGTAACAGATTCAACCCATTGTCCTGATGCGTGCATGATACGTGTTGTTACGCTAATTTTTCCATTTTTGAACTCAGCAGCTTGTACGAAACATAATCCATTGTTTTTAAATGGCTTATTTATTGCCTCAACAACAGAGGCAAAGTCTGAATATTTGCTTCTAAAAAATGGGTTTTTGCTGCCTTTAGTTGCCCCAGCCATTTCACCTTGAGCAGATGATAAGGCTTTCGCTATTTCATTTATGTTTTCTGATGTATTCATTATTATTCACCTATTAAAAAAAATAATCCATTTTTTGTTCGTACTCATACTGCCAGCTATATCCATCTAAATAAGATTGAAACTTAAAAATTGGTCTCATTCCTATTTTACAATGCCATTTACCCAAACAATAAAATATCTTCTTCATGATGTTCACCTCTCTTTAAACATTCTTTTATTACATAATCCTCTAATTTCCCAGGATAATCATCAATTTCAATTCCATTTTCAAACACTTTAAAATTTAAAAGTTCAACGTATCCATAATAATCCCAGTCAGATTCACAATCCCATGCACTTCCATCAAATGGGTCAACAACTTTGAAATCATAAACAATAACTTCTAAGTCTCTTCCCGTGTTTTCGTCAAAAAATGATAATGCGCCTATTTCTGATCTACACATAAATGCCTCCTATTGACTAATAGTTTAGCACAGCTATTTAAATAAAGCAACGCTATTGACACGATATAAATTCATGCTAAAATAATGCCATGATTGAAAAATATTTAAAACACTACGAAACAAAAACAGATTTCTGCAAACATGCTGGAATCTCAAAATCCTATCTATACCAGATAGAAAAAGGGTTAAGACCAATACCGCCAAGAGTTGTGAATTTCCTGGCAAAGGAATTTGATGCAAATCGCCATGAGCTAAGACCAGATATTTATGATATCTGAACGGCAGTGATAAGCCAGTGTTGTTGACCCTATCAAGATTTTGCCTTTTTGACAAAATAATTTTTAAACCTGTCAAATTTGCCTGATAATAATATGTTCTACTGCCCTCTGAAAATTACCACCGCACTTGGAAAAGGTGCGCTGTTTTTAGCACCTCCAAATTTTAATCGACCTTTGATAAATCTTATTTCCCCCTTCATAGCGTACTTGTGCCACCAACGAGTATCAGTGCGAGAAGGAACCAAACAAACTACAGTGGCCCCATTGAGGCTGGAGTTATATGCTTTCTCCATCCACTTACCTATCTCTCTGCCATACGGAGGGTTCATCCAACAAACACCTTCCCAGTCTTGTTTAAGACCATCCTGTTCGGGGGTGTAGTATTTCTTGCACTTAGCATTAGAGGGTAGAGCGCAAACATCCACCTCAAAGCCAAATTCATCATTCAACGCTGCGTAAAAATCTTGTGGAGTAGCGTATAAGTCCGTCTTGCTGCTAAAGTGTACGGCAGTAGAACAATCCGCTGCACTTAACTTGCGAGGGCTGGCGGTTTTTGAAGTTTTGTTGCTGTTTATCTCATTCATCGTTTATCGGTCATCCTGTGGTTTTAAGCCCGCAAGCAAGTGAGCTTTAGCGTTATGCCGCTCTCAGCTTAGGCGTTGAGCGGCAAGTTCTGAAACGAATCGCTCTAATAGCAGCCGCTGTGTGCGCATGTAATCAAGTTCCACAAATACCATCGCACTCATTTCCGAACAAATCGGCCTGTGTGCTTTTTTCAAAATAAATTTCTGACAGAGGACGTAAAGATTTATGCGTCCATTCAGGCCAATTATTTGAAGTGCGATTATGCAAAAGCTCGTCAATTTCAACAGCCTGATCAAACTCATTCCTGCTATCAGTTTTTAGCTCTGCCCAAAATTCATCGCTGTGAAACGGACAGCCTACGCATGAAGATTTTGGCGGTACAGGGTAGCCATGTTTCTTCATCCAGTTGATGCAGTCCAGGCGGTACATACGTTTTTCAAGAAGCGGAAAACAATTCCGAATCCACTTTAATCTTGAAGGTTTAGCGCGGTGTGATTCATCAAACGAAATCCCGATGAGCATATTTACAGTTTTGCCGACAACGCGCTGTTTGTACCCAACGCCCATAATTTCACGGGTTTTTTGTATTATCGCGGCCAACTTATAGTCAGAAGTACATTGACGCTTACTAATGCCTTTTTTTGTGAAATATGGAAGTTTGGTAAAAAAGCCGTCATATCTTTCATTTGATAAACCGGCTTTCAAATCGTTTAAAATATTTCCATTGCTCACTCGGTAAACTGGGTAATCTAATTGTTGTTCCAGCCAATCCAGCCACGACAGAACCCGGATCGTTTCCCATCCTGTGTCAGCAAATATAGCGGCTGTCGGTTTAGGTATATCGCCATGCATTGCCATGAGCGCCAGAGTGCTGGACTGAACGCCTGCACCTAGCGACAAAATCGTTATTTCTTGTGATTCTTCCATCATACTAATCCCCAATTATTCAATGTCTCAGATTCGCGACAACGCGCGCAACTTCCGCGCGTTTGCCTTAGTTCCAGATATATAGCCCTAATTTGTTCGATTTCTTTCAAATTCTTTCAAATTATGTTCAATATATTCCCTATCCATTCGCCAGTGGGTGAATGGGATATGCGATATTACAAGCTCTTTGAACTCGTAATAGTTGTCGAGTGCGCGCTGTTCGTCTGAGCCGCAATGCCAAGCTAATATCGCAAGTGACAGTTGCTCCGCGCCTGAGCAGCTGTATCCCCATTCAAACCCATTTAGTGAATGATTGATAAGATCATGTCTTGGCGGCAACGGTTCTCCGTTCACTGTTACAGTGCAGCCTTTTTTTGTTCTGATGCCTCTGTAAATTTCAGTTGTCATTTTCTTGACCTCCCACTTTGATAATCACTTCGTGGCAACGTCTGGCCAGCTCAGCACCTTCATCGCTGTTTTGAAAAATGCTCATCGACCTGGCATAACTTTCACAGTCTTTTACAGCGCTTAGAAGTTCTGGTGACGCCGCCATCAGTCTTGCGTTTGCTTCAGCCTCTACGCCTTTGCCATAAGCACATCCTATTGGATCAATACCACTTTTGTTCCTGATGCCAATACTGATTTGGTTAATACATTCAGTTTTTCCGGTTATTTCCCATTTGCCTTGTGTATGTTTTTTTGTCATGTTTATCTCCGAAGAGCTATGTAAGTTTTTTTGTTGCAAATGCGCTTAATGCTGCAATTTTACCTAATTGTTCGTCACGATAACGAATATCATCATTATCAATCATTTTAATATTGATATTTAATAACGATAATTTTGTATCTCTCATTATTTTATTAAATTTTTTTGAACAAGAATTTATTGTTTCTGATGCCTGTTTTCGAGGCATTACTATTCTGTAACCAGTCCCTCTCATATTAACAAGATACATTTTATGGTCAATTAATAATATTTTTTTCAATTCATCCATGTGATTTAGAAACCTAAATGCAATTGAATCATAATTCTTTTTATTTGAAAACGCAGGAAATTTAATACCAAATTGTTTATATAGCCATTCGGTTGGGATTACATCACCGTAATCAAAATTTTTAACGACTTGGTTTGTAACTTTTTTTACTGGATTTTCGTTAATATCTCTCATTTTTAAACCTATTTTAGTTAAAATCTATGCTACGCTATGCTGTGCTTTGCTAAGCTACGCTGTACTACGCTATGCTCCGCTATGCTATGATGATATTTCACCGGAAAAGCCACTGTTAAATGGCCAATCCGCTGAATAATCAGCCTGTGCTTTGCTGGGCTGTGCTACGCTTTGCTTTGCTAGGCTGCGCTGTGCTGCGCTGTGCTAGGTCAAAATCTCTGCTACAAACCTACCAAACATGCCATTTTTAGCTGGTCTGAATCCACCAAGACCGACATAAGAACCTGCCGCATTAAAATAATCCAAAATCCATTCTTCTTGACAAATATCTTCGTCAAATGCCGTTTCAAAGACTAACGACCATTCAGTGAATTTCGGTCTATAGCACATCACTTTTGCGCGTGACACGACAACAGACCGTTTATCCAAATAATTACCGCTCTCCCATAATTGCTCCGGTGTCAAATCATCACCGTAGTCAAGTTTAATCTCACTATCCATGATAAACACGCCTTTTCGTATCTTGTCTCCATTACGTGTTAATTTCGCGCCTTCCTCTAGACATTTCTTTATATTGATACCTGGAACATATACGCCGGTTTCCTCAGAAAAATAAACAGAATTGATATATTGCGATTTTGCAATCTGAACAATAATATCTTCTGTTTTTGCCTTTCCGCGTACACTGGTGAGTTTTTTGTGTTCAATTGTTGCTGGGTCAAGTGGGTCGGCAAGTCGGTCACATACTAAAAGAATCGGTGATGTTCCAGTTAATTTAATTTTTGTAATTTTCATTTTTGTACCTATTAAGTTAAAAATCTGTGCTTTGCTAAGCTACGCTGTACTACGCTATGCTCCGCTATGCTATGATGATATTTCACCGGAAAAGCCACTGTTAAATGGCCAATCCGCTGAATAATCAGCCTGTGCTTTGCTAAGCTACGCTTTGCTTTGCTTTG
The DNA here is from genome assembly GCA_964397365.1 of uncultured Methylomarinum sp. Classification (GTDB taxonomy): domain Bacteria; phylum Pseudomonadota; class Gammaproteobacteria; order Methylococcales; family Methylomonadaceae; genus Methylomarinum. The sequence continues at coordinate 33,515 of CAYNIU010000003.1, forward strand.
CTAAGCTGAGCTAGGTTCTGCTAAGCTGTGTACATCAAACTACAAATCAAGTATAATGTAATTAATCCTTTAACGCAATAATTTTGGTGAAAACAATGAAAGAAAAAAAAATAGTAATGAGTGTTCGAGTTAGCAAAGAATTACATAACGCATTGAAAGAACAAATAAAAATAGAAAACAGAACGCTCAGCAATCTAATCGAAACAATTTTAAAAAATTACATTGTTGATAGTAAAATTTGACATGCCTGGTTTTTAATTGCTAAAATACAAGAAAGTTAAGCACTGCATGAGAAAAAGAGTTTGCCTATGCTGTTATCTTATGTGGTGCGCTTATCTTCCTACCTCTCACTAGCCCGTTCAATCGGGCTTTTTTTTGTCTATGAAAAAGAACCCAAAGAAAAACCTAGTCCTGGCATTTGAAAATCAATGGTTCTGGGATGGCAATCGTAACTGTGAAAAATTTGACAAAATAAATTAATTGTATTATGATGATTTCCGGTTGTTAGAAAAGCCAACGACTGCTGGCGCGGTTATATATAGTAAGAAACCTTAATAATCGAGTGGGGTCTGCTATACGCCCGCGCCAGCAGTCGATTATTAAGGTTTCTTTGTACCTAAGGTCCGTGGCACCTTTGAGTTGATGGCCAGCAAGGGGCTGAACCACAAAAAACTTTGCATCCCGTTAGGCATGGGATAAATGGATTTATGAAGCTAGTGGAAGAGTTGTTAGCAATATTGGGGCTATCCACGAATACCATACCGGTAAGCCATCTTCGAGATGAGCGGGGGCAGATCCTAAAAAATCCGGCGGACTGGCTGAAGCGTGAAGTCCGAGGGCGCATACACACTACGGGGTGATTGTATGGCATCACGCTACCCGGTTGCGGGTCCCGAAAACGCAGCAGGTAATGAGCCTTCCAAATCCTCCTCTTTACTGGGGTAGGGGGCTTTTACCCGAAAACAATGTATATATGCCATATTAAAAAATATCATTGCCTGGCATAGTGATGCGGAATAGCATTGCTGGAACCTATATACTTCAAAATATCATCTATACAGTGCATGAGAAGAATCATTTTTTGAATCCGATTCAAGCACTATTCTCACTAACAACAGTTATCTGTGTAATTAATCAATTGTTCATTAGTACGAACAACATATAACTCAAGAAAAATGATTAATCCTCCCATGTACAGGACTTAAACAATCTGTCGTTTTAGATTATTTATAATTGATTGAGGATTTATGATGGAAATACAATTGATGCAAAAAAGTAGTTGGTCTATCATGAATCTGTTGTTATGCTTGGAAAAAGAGATTATGCAACGGGTAAGGCGTTGGACAGCATTTCTTCCCACGAAGAACCATTCGTACACTCAACCCATGCACAGGACTTCATAGATTGTCTGCTTAACGGACACATCTAACAACCAGCAGATTATCTATCCCGAACATGAGAAGAATCTCTGTTGTCGTCATGGCCAACTAGCACGAAAACACACCTGAATCAGCCATGCACAGGATAAATAAATTTTGATATTTAATGAATCTTTGCTATACTATAGGTGACTGAAGCCGGAAAGAATCGAAATAGTAATTTCCTAAATTTTTATTAACGAAACAGGATCAATGATATGAAAAAATATTTAGATAGATATTCAGATGTATTAAACAAAATTGATGTCTTAAAAGCTGATTTAAAACTTATTGAAGTTGAGGTAAGCCAGGAAAAAGGTGTAAATAAAACGCATTTCAGAAAAATCGCCAAACAATATCACAATGATTCTATTGATGAAATGGTTGCAGATAATGATCGATTGAATGCGTTGGCTAAACATTATCAGAAGGTCGCCTTCTAATAGCGCTCATGCAACTAAAATATTTTTATTGTATTTGATACTACTTTTTGTTCTTCGATGCGTAAAGATGGCTAAAACAAGGCAAGAAGAGCTGATAAAACGTCAATCAAGCAAGCCTGGGTTGCGTGGTCGTATAAATGCAATGTGCATATCATGTATTTTTGATGAAAAAAGCGGAAATGGTAAGTGGATGGAGCAGGTACAGAAATGTAATAGTATTGAATGTCCTTTGTATGATGTGAGGCCTAAATCAATTAGGAGGTAGGAAAAATGTTACGTGACTGTCAAAAAAAACTAATAGAAGATATAAAACAGTCAATTCGGAAAGGCAATAGAAGAATAATAGCTTGTGCATCGACAGGTTTTGGGAAATCTGTTGTTTTGGCATCAATAACAAAATCAGCATTAGAAAAACGGAAACGAGTTGTTGTTGTATTGCCAAGACGGAGTTTGGTTTATCAGTTATCCAGGACGTTTCAACGATTTGATATTAATCATGGCGTGTTAATGTCAAAAGAACGTCCCTATTTTTCAGCGCCATGTCAAATAGTTTCAATTGATACGTATATTTCACGATATGAGCGTATGGGTTTGCTGCAGGCTGACGTTCTTTTGATTGACGAACTTCATATTCAGTTCACAGAAAAAAAACTGAAATTATTCGATCAATACCCGTTAGTGGTTGGGTTTACTGCTACAGCGATAGCACCAAAAAGAAGATCTCTTGGATTGTTTTATGATGATATTGTTGAGTCAATTTCAATGAAAGAGTTAATCAAACAGGGTTATCTTGTTCCGCTTCGTTATTTTGCTCCGACTGATTTTCATTCAGAAAATATAAAATTAAATTCTGACGGAGAATATAACGATGGAGCTTTAAATAAATATATAGACGCAAGATTAAAAGTTGCGTCTGGAAAAAAGGCGCTTGTTGGCGACATTTATGATAATTGGCATCGGTTAGCGAGAGACAGGAAAACAGTAATATTCTGTGTGACGCAATCCCATGCAAGATTCATTATGAATGAGTTTATGTCTCATGGTATTAAATCAGAGTACCTTGACTGTAATACTCCTGATGATGATCGACAAAGAGTGTTTGAGGCTACGTTAAACGGTGACAACCAGATAATAACGAATGTGGGGATAGTTTCTCTTGGTGTTGATATTCCTAATTTGTCGTGTGTTGTGTTAGCAAGGCCAACGAATAGCATTGCAAACTATCTCCAATGCGTTGGGAGAGGCACAAGGACGCATGAAAGCAAGAAAGATTGCTTAATTATTGATCATTGTGGGATAGTTGCGAAATTGGGATTTGCTGAGGATGATCAATATTGGTCTCTTGATGGTAAAGAAACACCGGAAGAACGTAAACAAAAACAACGAGAAGATAAAAAAGAACCCAAAGAAATTACCTGCGAAGATTGTGGGAATGTGTTTAAAAATAGGCGCGTATGCCCAGAATGCGGTTGTGAAGTGATAACAGAAGATAAGCCTATTCCGATATATAATCCTATCAAGACATATAAAGAAGAATTAAAAGAGATAAAAACAAAGCCAGCCGACAAACAAAGGTGGTACGCCCAATTGCTTTGGTATGCCAGGGCTAAACGATACAAACGTGGATGGTGTGATTATACGTTCCAATCTAAATTCGGACATTTTCCAAAAAAGAAAAATGGTATCCAGCCAATTCCACCCGAACGTGCTGTGTTGAATTATATTCAGTATTTGAATATTAAGAGGTCAAAGAGATCAAAGAGGGCATGAGTAAGATAATTTTGGAGGATATATGGAAAAAGTTGAATTTTGGGTTTTAAATAGAAAAAATGTGCATGTAAAGAATGGTTCCGAATGGGCTTTTTATGTCAGAATTGATAACAATGATCCTTGGGTGGTTGTAACTTGGGATGATAAGCCGAATAAGAAAAATATTGAATTTGCTAAAAATTTAGTTATGAGGGCTTTTAAAATATACCATAGCTCTATAAGATTTCCTTCTTTTGATTTAGAATCTCATCCAGAAATTAAAGTTTATGAATGAAAATAGATATAAAAGATTTGTGTCGAGGTAGGTGGACCAATATTTTAATAAATATTGGAATAAATAAAAAACATTTTAATGGAAAGCATCAGCGATGTATCTTTGGACACGGGAAAGATTGTAGTAGATGGGATATACAGAAGGAATTTTATTTTTGTTCTAGATGCGGGCATAAATCGCCAGTTGATGTTGCTATGCAATATTTAGGTTTATCATTTAAAGAAACAGCAAATAGAATAAGAGAGCTTAATGTGAATAATATAAAACCAATGCAACATGTTAATAATGAATTGGAATTAAGAAAAAATAAAGAACGATTAAAACGGATTTATGCAAGATTAAAAAGAATTACATCAGACTCCCCAGCTATGCTATATTTTAAAAAAAGAGGGATAAATGTTATTCCAGAACAGAACTGTTTTTATAATCCAGTAGTGCCATATTTTGACAATGGAGAAAAAACAGGATTGTTCCCTGCAATAGTATCGAGGTTTTGCGATGCCGAAGGGGAAACATCAACGTACCATATTACATACATTGATAAAGAAGGAAATAAATTGGATTGCTCAAGCCCTAAAAAGATGTTGCCGGTGATTAAACCTATGGTTGGTGGGGCTATAAGATTGTTTTCGACAGAAGGGACGCTTTTGGCGATCACGGAGGGTATAGAAACCGCTATGGCTGTGCATGAAGAAACTGGCTATCCTGTATGGGCATCTGGGAGCGCTTATTTAATGGCTAATTTGAAATTGCCTAAAAAAATCAATGAAATCATTATATTTGCTGATAATGACAGGAGCTTTACTGGTCAGAAGGCAGCTTATGAATTAGCAAATAGACTTGTCACACAAGAAAATAGAAAAGTTAAAGTCGTTAATTTGCAATACGATGACAAAGAAATAGTAGAGATAGTTGATGAAGGAATGGATAAGGATTATCTGGATTATTTGAATGATAAATTAATTAAAGATAAAGCAGTCCTATGAAAGGATATTTGTGAAACCGACCCGTTGTTGGCTGAATTATTAAAATCATTTCCAGGCAGTAAATTGAGAGATATCGATTTAAAGAATGGTAAAAGGTATTTGGTATGAAAATAGAAGAAATAAGCGGGTAAGATCGCGTGATATTAAAGAAGGGCATGTAAAAGATGGCGGTTAGCACTAAAAATATAGTAATGCAGCGAATAAAAGTTGCAATGAAAGAATCACCAATTGCAGTATTTAATGAACGAACAGGGTACAGGTCGGTATTTGCATCGACTATTAAGTCAAAGAAAGAAAAAATAAAAAGAATGACTGTATTTGACTCAAATTTTATTGGTAATTTTCATAAAGAAATGCCTGAAGAGTTAGTGAGCCATGTTTTGGATAATTTCAAATGAAGAATGATCAAGGTAAACACTATAGATATTCATATAGAGGGATTCAATTAGACCCTGCAAGAATAGCAAAAATTTATAATATAAAATCAGGAATGTTGTTTACTATTTTGAAAAAGTGTTTATGCGCAGGGAATAGAGGGCATAAAGACTATATTCAGGATTTAAAAGATATTATAACTGCGGCGGAAAGGGAAATTGATATTGTGGAGGAGGATAATGAGTTAGAGAACGAAAAAATACTTTAGAGATAATAACTTTATTGTCGGAGAAGAAATGAAAGAATCAATAGAAGAGTTAGAAGAATATTTAATTGAAGCAGTGTGTTTTTATGAGGCAACCGTTATTGAGGCTGAGTCTTTTGCTAATGATGTGGCAGAAGCGCTGAAACGGCTAAAATGGGCTAAGTTTTTAGAATATTGCAGGACGGGTAATGCATGATAAATTACAACCATTTGAAGCGGATATAAAGTGGTTTAAGAGTAGGTGTATAGAGAAGGGAATACAGTATAAAAATGATTTTGCAGAAGCATTTGCTGAGAGAGTTGCAATAAAAACATCGTGTGGTCATTTATCAGTAGATAAAGCTCGCAATGATTCGTTTGAAGAGATAAATGAGCAATCTTGAAGATAGGCTTGCAAAGCAATTAGCTGATGCTGATGTGTATTATTTGTTTATAAAAGAGTATCGTTTTGCTGCCAACTATGTTGGCCCTGGCAAAGGGTTAAGGGATAGGTTGAAACGGGCAAGATTAAGGGATTGGCGGTTTGATTTTGCGGCGCCCGATCTAATGCTGGCTATTGAAATTGAAGGCGGGGGATGGGTGAATGGGAGGCATAATAGAGGATTAGGGTTCAATAATGATTGTATTAAATACTCCGAGGCAATGAAATTGGGTTGGTGCGTGTATCGTTGTACTGGGGATATGATTAAACATGGTTATGCGATAGAAACGATATTGATATTAATTGAGCAATTGAGAAGATGAAATTAAAATGCGAACGATTCATAAGAATAAAAGAATCTTGGGCAATGTTGAGCATAACCCAAATTATTTCTTTTATATTAAAAACAATAATATATATGTTTTATTTTAGTTTTACCGTGTTTATTATTGCTCCGGTAATGCTGTTTTTAATGATGTGCGATAGAAATGATTGAATTAGTGAATGTTTGGGATATTGGCGTTTTGATAATAATGGTGAATAGCGGAAGCTGGTGGCCAACTTAAATTAAAAGGTAGTTTTATATATGAATCTCATAAAAAGCCCGTTAAGTATTAATTATCGCAACAAATTGTCGGGTTGGTTTTTTTAATATTTAAGGCAAATAAAAATGTTTGGTATAGATGATGCTATTGCAGCAGGCAGTAATTTAATAACAACAATTGTCAATAAGATTGCGCCAGATGCGAATATTGAGGAACGAGGGAAGATAGAAAAGGCTTTATTGGAATTAAATAATCATTATAAGTTGGTTCTCAGTCAGATTGATGTAAACAGGGAAGATGCAAAAAATAGTTCTGTATTTGTGTCCGGTGCAAGGCCGTTCATATTATGGATGTGTGGAGTGTCTCTTGGTATGGTGTCAATAGTGTATCCGCTGGCTCAGTTTGTAATTGTAAATGTGTTGCATACGGATATATTTATACCTGAAGTCGATACGGATTTGACATTGCAACTATTGTTAGGATTGCTTGGTCTGGGCGGGCTAAGAACATTTGAAAAAACAAAAGGCGTGGCGAGGGATAAATTGTGAGACTCCTTGATGATATATGCAGATGCAATAACCATGCGTGTCCGTTGAAAGGAAAATGTCAGCGGTATATGCAATGGCATACTGGAAGGATTAAGTCAACGTTTCAATATTGGGTGTGATTATTTTATAAATATACATTCCGTGGCTGCGGGCGAGGTAAAATCATAGTGTGTCTATGCGCGAAGGGGTTGTGGTGCTTTGGTCGGTTTCTGGAGTGGATATAGCGAACGCCGGACATATAACTGGCACATCCATGTGCCGCGATTAGATTAATAGAATCCTTTATTTATCGTTATAACGACATCTTCATATTTTATGACTGTTTCATTTTGATAAATTACTGTTTTAATCCCAAAAAAATCAGTTGTTTGAAAGTTTATTATCAAACCATCGTTTAACGTTGTTTGTTCTATGGATATATATCGCTTAACATTAAAAAATTGACCGTATATTGATAACCAATCATGTTTTAATTCTATGTTTTTGTTTTCAATGATTTTTTGTATTACGTTCATGTTTCACCTGTTTTCATTTTGGCGTCCAGAACGCATGTATTTTCTGAAATACCGCAATAATCTGGCGTCCAGAACGCATGTATTTTCTGAAATACCGCAATAATATTCGGTATCGTCAAAGACTCTATTTTTTCGATAAATTCAGGCCAGTCTGTTTTTATCGGATCGCCGAGCAATTCACGAACATTACCATCCCATTGAATAGCCTCTTTAATCTGCCATTGAAAGGCTTTAGCCTCCAGCTCAACATCGGCGTTAAAGAAATGGCCGTTGTAGGACTGGAAGATGGCTTTCCACTCATCATCCGTAAAATCCGGCTTCAAGTGCCGGCATAAAATCGAATAGCGATGAATCATCTGATTCACAGCGAAGTTGTAATTCGGTTCAGCCCCATTCGGGCTGATTTCAGCAATCAGCCGATCATTTTCTTTTGAAAACCTAATTGTTTTTTGTGTTTGTGCCATTATTTTCTCCTATTTTTTCCAAAAAAATGCACGTCTGTGTGCGGGTTGTTATTTAACTTCTCAATTCATTTTCAATCCGTTTCGATTTATTCATCCTGGCTAACATGATAGCATCTAAATAGAATCTGTCAAGAAATATTTTAATTATTTGATCGGGTAATGTCGCTACTGCGACGCATCCGAGGCTAATTACGCCCGTGGCGATGAACTGGAAAGTCACGCCTACGCTTTTATTCATACCGAAAACCTCGAGGAATTGTTTAAGATGAAATTTGATGTGATTGTGGGTAATCCGCCGTATCAGTTGAGTGATGGGGGCATGGGCGAAGAAATAGAAGAGCAATACACACCAGATTTTATTAAGATACAAAAAAGCCCGGCCTAAAAAGCCGGGCTCTGCTACCTGTACGGCAGTGAAATTTAGCACAGAGAGGTAACATAGAAATTTATATTATTGAGGTTCTAATGCGTCATTAGCCTGTGTTTCGATGCCGTGCATCATGGCTGCGGATGGGGATTGAGGATTCGCTGGGAATCTTGGATCGGTATTTTGGGGCTGGTCAACAGTTACTTGTTGATTTAAATCTTGTTGCCCAGTCAATGGGAACCCATTCTTATCTTCGCCACCAGCAGATTTGTAAATCTCATCTGCAATCGGGGCAACTTGTGGAACAGTCGCAACAGTCTGCGCTCCCTGCAATGAGCTGTACATTCCTTCCACATTTTTAACTGTAGTTTCTGCTTTAATTTTTTCAGTCTCAGCTTTTAGCTTCTCAATCTTCGCTTCCAGTTCGATTGGATTTTGTTTCTGCTCTAATTGTTGTTTAAGCTGTTGAATCTGTTGCAATAATTTGTCAATTTCAGGATTGTTGAAATTAAAAAATCTAATTCCGTCTTTATAACCCAGTTTTCCAAACGTCTCTTTAACGATCTCTTCAACATCAACTTGCTGAACAAATGATTCACCCAATACGCCAGCTAATGAGTTTAGACCGTAGAAAAATCTTTCTACTTGTGTTTGCGGATTTGTCGCACCCGTGCCAACGTTCACATTGACTTTATATTCACCTGACAATGCAAATTCAATATCTTGCAACGCTTCCGGCTGCACTGAGCCGTATTTTACGAAAACGTCATCTGTTTCGTATGCGATGATTAGCTCACATAGCTGTTTTAATACCGGCTCAACCCATGTTTCTATGAATGTTCTTAATTGATATTCAGCGAGCTGATTCGCGCCTTGTGACATGAGATTCATGCCGCCTACGGTTTCGTTCAACTTTCGATTAGCTTGAACGCTTGACCCTGAGAACGTGCCCGCTAAATCATCAAATTCCAGATTCAAACGATCCTGTTCTGCAAATGATGATGCAGTAACGTCACGTGTTTCGTGAACAACAACATCGTTCAATGGGTCGTCCATCAACGTTGCTGAACCTGGGATATTACGAGTGATTGATCGGATATCCACCTGTTTGCCGCGCTTAATGAAATAACGTTTATCCATTGCTAATTTAACGTTATCTAAACGTTGATTACAGATGTTATTGATTTCGTTTTGGATGTCCCGTGTTAGTTCAGGCGTGCCAGCAGGATAGTTTTTGTGAGCTTCTAATATGATATACCCCATTACGTACGGACGTTTTTTTAGAACAGATACTTCACTCAACAACTTTGGTTTAGTGAGCATGTGTTCCTGCCCCAGTGAATAGAAAAACCAATCCTCATCATCCAGCTTAATAATATTACGTCTAACCCATGCTGTTGAATAATCAGTTTCAACAGCGTGATAGTTTTGTTTAGAATCCTCTCTGTTTTCACGAGTAACGCGCGTACTGTCGTAATATTCGCCCTGTGCAGCAGTGAGTATTTTTGCATCCGCTGGTCTCCAAACAGGCTCGTTTGTTTTAGGATCAATCTTACCCATTTTGGCTTTAATATCACCTATATACATCGGGATTAATTCGATAACGTACGGAGATGAATTAATAGGATCAATCCAATCGGCAGCCGGATCAATGCGCATATTCTCAATGGGGATTAATTTAATTTTCGGCTCATCAATGCCCTTTTCTTTGTTATATTCCCAATGCTGATATGAACAAACCTGGCCGTATATCTGAGCAGATTGGTATCCACCGACTAACGTATGGAACCACGGAATCGTGTTGTTTAGCCTGTAATTTAGTATGCTTGTTAATATTTCTGCGGTTAGTTCATCCAGTTCATCGTTGTCGTTTTGCGGCAAAATATTAACCGCGTCATTTGTAGAGAAAAACGCAGATGCAACCGATGCTTCGTTTTTGCGAACAACTGCCCGTGTGCGAGGACGAAATAATCGTGATCGGCCTTTATAGAAATCAGATGAATATCTGGATTGTGAATCATGCCGGGACTGCCATTGTTTAATGTTGCGTTCCCACTGCTGCCGCAGATATGAATCAACAAACGTTGTACTGGCCCGATATGCGTCTCTTGCTAATTCGAGCAATTTCTCTTCATGAATCATATTTGGCTTCCCCACTAATATCACGAACTAAATTATTAGTTTCGTTTTTATCATGCTCACCACGTTTAACGCCATATCTTTCCAGAAATTCACCGCCAGCCAACATAACGCAATGCAAATCAGTATCCAGGTCTGCTAAATGCAGCAGATATCCATATTCGTTTGATAAATCAGCGTTTCTAATAGTAGCGATGCCGTTTTTGATGTCAACGCACGCGCCCCATTTATGTCCAGGATAGTGTTTTTCTAATTTATGAAGAATATCTCCAGCAATTTTTACTTCTAACGCATAAAAGTCGTTAATTTGTTCCATAGTCTTTATTTTTGCTTACTTTATCAGTAAATTCTCTATTATTAGAGAAACGATAACCAACCTCAGTTTTTCGGCGGAGGCCCTTATCCGCGATATTTACCTCATCTTTCCACGTATGTTTTCTAGTGCTAATAATCATAATACTCTGGTTCTAAATCTGATTCAGAATAAATATCGACTGGTGGTAATGCGTATGCAAACGTCAGAGCTAGTGCATCTGCACAATCTGGAGAACTCAATCCACGTTTTTTCATGTCTTCTTTTTTCTCTAACTGTATGCGCATACGATCATCATATCCGTATTCGATACCGATTAAATCATTAATCAAATCAGTGTCTCTTGGTATATCAGCATCTTCCAGCCACTGCCTCATACGCCCCCACATTTCTGCGCGCTTGTTTCTGTACTTGTCTTTATTCTCTGTATCTGTTGCTGCACCTGCGTTCACATCAATTACAGAGAACCCGAGCAATCTCAGACGATCAACTACGCCACCGCCAACACCTACACCATCAACAAACACAGCATCCGGCTGATATTTTTTAATCATAACCGCAGTTTCGGCGGCTAATTGCATTGTGTCTAACTCTCTGAATTTAATTAGCTCTTCGAGTTTTCTGCCGTGCCTCCGTGCTATTACTGAATAATCGCCGCCAAATCGTGCAACATCTAACGACATCAGTTTTGGCGTCCCAACCGGCACTTCAATTGTTCTTTCAACTGCACGATCAACAACATCTGACGCAATAAACTGCTGATTACCAGAACGCGGAAACTGCCCTTTCACTCTCACACGCACAAAATCCGAATCTTCGCCGTAATCTTCAATCCACTGATTTATCAGCTCTTTATTCGTCATTTTAGCGTTTCGTGAATCAATCTGTTTGTGTATCCAGCGATGTTTCTGGCTGCCAAACGTTTCTCTGAATTTACCCGTATTTTGAGTTGGGTTTCCAAACAGAAAAATCATCGGTTCGCCATCAGTAAGACCACCCTCCGCAACTTCGTATATTTTGTCGTCAATAGCAGATGCTTCGTCGAATATGTAAAATGGCGTACTATTTGCATTATGCAATCCAGCAAATGAGTCAGCATTTTCTTTTTGCGCAGCTTGTCCGTTACATGTCCACTGCGATGGTGCTAACTTATTGAAAAAACACAGGTTTCCTCTTGTTCCTCGATACTCGAACCAGTGTGAATTTATTGCCAGCTTGTGCCATTTTGACAGTTCTGACCATGTTTTATCTTTTAATTGTTCGTATTTCCCGGATGTTACAACGCCCTTGGCATTAGGACGTGTACTCATTATGAATAGTATCAGAAATGCAGTTAAACATGATTTGCCAATGCCATGTCCTGACGCGATACTGAACCGAATCGGCGCAACAGCATTAATCCCGTCGAATTTACGTTGACTAATCTCATTGCCTAACTCTATTAATAGATTGCGCTGCCATTTGTCTGGCCCGTCATAGTTTTTTAACGGCCCATCTTCGCCCCAAGGGAACGCAAACATGACAAATCCCAACGGATCATCATAGAATTTAGCTATCTCAGTCGCTAATGCGATATCAAACTGATTATCTGTCTGCACGTTGCCGAGCTGCTGCCAAAATTTTAGAATAGTCAGTATTATCAGTAACTTGCATGTCTGTAACTTTCAAATCTGGGATAACTTTTTTCAATAGAATTTCAGCAGCTCGAACTTGAGTTGATTTCAAATCTATTTCACCAATAGCATGTTTTTTCAGTTTATTTATCAGCCGCGGAGCCTCGATTTTTTCACGCCACTGATCTTTTACTCGTTTTGTGATTCTGTCGCCATGTTTTTTCATAATACATTGATATTACTGTTTAATTTAGTATGTGCTAATATAATAAATTATATCATATAAATCAACAAAATATATCAATCGGCGATTCTGGAATTGGGTTCCGGGTTTCATCCGGAGTTTTTCGGGCTGGATAATATCAAACCAGGTTGTGCGATGCTGGGCTTGGATGATCGGGAAATCCGGCAGCGCATTCCTGAAATTATTGATTTTTCGGAATTGGGCGAGTTTATTGGGCGTCCGGTCAAAACCTACTCATCAGGGATGTTTGTGCGTTTGGCATTTTCGGTGGTGACTTCGGTTGATCCGGATATTTTGATTGTCGATGAAGCCTTGTCGGAGAGTGATCAGCATTTTCAGAAAAAAAGCATGGATCGCATGATGGCGTTCAAGGAGCAGGGCAAAACCTTGTTGTTCTGCTCGAATGGCTTGTATCATGTCAAGGAGCTTTGCCAGCAGGTTATCTGGCTGGAGCAATGCAAAATAAGAATGCTGGTGGGCGAAGACAGCAATTTCAATCTGCATCGACTATCCTCATAAAATGACAAAGCGGATAATCTTTTATAGACTCTGGAATATCGGATACCAGCTCGTTAAAAGCGAAATTGCGTTGTTTGATTTGATTACCACGAACAAATGACCATTCGGAAAATACAATAGGTTTCGGTGTTCTTTCCACAGTTTGCAAGGTCAGCGCATCACCTTGAATCATATTCTTTTCCAATACAAATTTAATAACCGTCCGAAAAGCGTCTTTGACCTTTTTCTGGTAGAGGCTGGCATAATGTTCATCGAGTAAATAAAACAAACGATTGCGGCAGGTTTCAATATTATCTTTTAGAATATCAATACCATAAAGACTCGATACCGCCACAAACGCATAGCGCTCAAACTCTGCCTGACTTCGTTTATAACGGCTTTCAACGACATTCAATTTACGCCGCAATACTTCAATCAAAAAATTTCCCGTTCCACAGGCCGGCTCCAAAAACCTGGAATCAATCCGCAATGTTTCTTGCCTGACCAAATCCAACATGGCATTGACTTCCCGCTCATGGGTATAGACTTCGCCATAATCAGCCACACGTTTTTTTGAAACGATTTGTTTTGTCATTATTTTTTCTCCAAAAAAATGCACGTCCGTGTGCGGTTATAAATTACTCAAATTCAGCTACTTTATAGCCAATTGCCTCTGACAAAATCTTCAATTCTCTAACAAACGGGGCAGCCGCATTTATATTATTTCTTACAGCATGTTCAATCTGGTCTGTAGTATATTTTCCACGAATACTAAAACCAAACGTATCGCAGAAAGATTTTATTCCGCTATCACAAAACCCAAGGGCCTTGCATTTTTTCCAATCAATCAATTTGCCCCTTAACTTTAGAGTTTGATTGCGGATTTTTTTATGTAAACCGGCAATCAATTTTGATTTATCATCATCGTGATAAATCATACCCATTGGAGACTCAATAACATAATCAGCATGATCGTCAAGGATTGTGCGACTATAGAATTTATAGCCGCGTTTTGTATAGAGCAATTTAGCGTCGAACGCTTTGTTTATCCGAATTTTTAAGCTGTATTTTGATTCTTTAGGCGCTAGCCCAGCTTCTATAACAGCGCGAGCCAGGAAATCTCCGCGCCATCCCGATAAATTAATAACACGTTTTATTTTGCCGCGTCCGTGCGGTTTTGTGAAAATCAACTGCCTGGTATTTATTTCAAATACCCCGCCGTATATTCTGTGCCAAGACTTCGCGTATTTGTCATTATTCCATTCCCCATCTTGATATGATTCGACAGTCCATTTACCAATTTTAACAGTTGCAGACCATTCGCGTCGGCCAGCCCCTGATAATAAATCCAGGGCTTCTGAGTAGCGGATGTTTTCTGATTCTGTTTGATTGATTTTTTTCATTTTTTTTCTCACTTTGCATCCCAATGGTTGCATATCAAAGTTAAGTTAAAAAATCCGTTTCGGGCCTTCATCCTTGATAACATTATAGCATCTATTTAGATGCTGTCAAGTTTTTTTTGCTTTCATTTTTCTTCTCCGGTTAAATGCACGTCCATGTGCGTTGATTTTATTTTTGGATTTTGATGCGGCTTATTTCTTTACGTAGCTTCAACAAAACCCAAAAAACGGAATATGCTGCGTTTTGATACTGTTCCGTCATCTTGCTGCTCTTCGACAGAGCAGCGTTTACTGAACGCATAAATCGGTTTGATGCCCTTTATCAACAGTGATTTTTCGAGGTTACTCATCAGAAACGGTGCTCCTCCAATCATTGCGTGTGTGTAACCCCCCTCTTTTGCAGCAATTTCCGCTATATTCTTAGCGCGTTCATGTATTTCATTTGGTTTTGGGATTTCGTCAAAAGTTAGTAATTCGATTAAAAGACTATTAGAATCTTTTTTCATATCAATTACGCCCGCATCCTTTTGTGCGGGCGTAGATTTATGCTGGGTTAAATTAAGTATTTTCATTTTGTACTCTCGTTAGTTTTGAAAATTGAACTTTTCGTTAAGTTCTGTAACATTATAGCATCTATTTAGATGCTGTCAAGTTTTTTTTGCTTTCATTTTTCTTCTCCGGTTAAATGCACGTCCATGTGCGTTGATTTTATTTTTGGATTTTGATGCGGCTTATTTCTTTACGTAGCTTCAACAAAACCCAAAAAACGGAATATGCTGCGTTTTGATACTGTTCCGTCATCTTGCTGCTCTTCGACAGAGCAGCGTTTACTGAACGCATAAATCGGTTTGATGCCCTTTATCAACAGTGATTTTTCGAGGTTACTCATCAGAAACGGTGCTCCTCCAATCATTGCGTGTGTGTAACCCCCCTCTTTTGCAGCAATTTCCGCTATATTCTTAGCGCGTTCATGTATTTCATTTGGTTTTGGGATTTCGTCAAAAGTTAGTAATTCGATTAAAAGACTATTAGAATCTTTTTTCATATCAATTACGCCCGCATCCTTTTGTGCGGGCGTAGATTTATGCTGGGTTAAATTAAGTATTTTCATTTTGTACTCTCGTTAGTTTTGAAAATTGAACTTTTCGTTAAGTTCTGTAACATTATAGCATCTATTTAGATGCTGTCAAGTTTTTTTAATAAATATTTTAGTTATTACAATACAGCACCCGCTTGATAGGCGAGGCCAACCCAATGATTGAAGATCGTCCCGATACGATGGGG
>CAYNIU010000004.1:0-46609 GCA_964397365.1 uncultured Methylomarinum sp.
ATATACAAGGTTGAGGGACACCACGCCCCAACCGGTTTTTTTAAGACACTAGGAGATTAAATTATGTGTGAAGAAGTTGAAATTGTTGTAAATTCAGTTGTTGTTCCTGAATCTATCCGTATGAATAAACTGCCTGAATATTTCGGTGGTAAATTTCTTATTTGTGAAAACCTTATTTATCATTACATGGAAAAACTTTGCTCTGATTACCAGGGGGGATATTGGAATTTCTATGAATTATCGAACGGGGGGTTCTTTATGGCTCCCAGTCTTGATGCTGAATCATTGAATTTGATCTGGGCTAATAACTACTTTGATGGATCGCTAAGTCTGGAAGCTGCCGGTATTGTCGCTTGCCTGTTTTCTTATAACCACATGGCATCCATTGGTGGTGGTGATCAATTTATTAATTTGTATCATTGGCTTCTGGAATATTCCTGGTCACACCCCGAAGGCGGAGTTATTGCCAAAGCAATAGATTAGATTCTCATGAGAACAATTATTTTGTTCTTGGATTATTTTCAGTAACATGATTACATAAAGGTTGACACTAGGTATATACATTTATATACTTGGTGTCGGCTTTAATCGCTTTCTTTAAGGATTTTATAATGGGTAAAATCGTTACATGCACCGTTCATAAAGGTGGAACTGGTAAAACAACGCTCAGTGTTGCTCTGGCTTGTTATGCCGTAAAACAGGGTTTAAGTGTGGCTATTGTTGACCTGGATAGCCAATGCAATGCCACTAAACAGTTTATTGCTCTTGATCAGGTTGGTGAGTGTTTAACCGCCAGTGATCTATTCGATATGACGGATTTACAAACTAAAACAGTCTGTTTTGTGCCGCATAAAAAGGGCGATATAGAGCCGGATAATGTTTTACATGATTCATTAGATAATGCAGTTAAGCATAGATTCTCTGTTATTCCGGCGAATGATGTGTTGCTCAGTGTTGAGCGTTTGCCGATTGAGTCAGCATCAATTTTTTCTAAAAATCTACGATCTTTGTCTGAATATTTTGATTTGGTTGTTTGCGATACGCCGCCAACAAAAGGCTTTGGTATGCTGGCTCCACTGATGGCTTCTGATTATGCTTTTTCGCCAATCAATCCAGACGCTTTTTCATCTGATGGGGTTGCCAGTCTTTTTGAAAAAATCAGAGCCATTAAGGAAGAAAAAAACAAAAAACTGGAGTTTCTAGGGTTGGTAATAAACAGGTTGAACACGCATAGCCCATTACAAAAACAGGTGGCTAATTATATGAAAGAGCAATTAGGAAATAATGTTATTTCCCAGGTTATTGCTGAAAGGTCAGCAATCAGTAATTCCGCTTTTTCACGTCGCCCTGTCTGGTATCAGGCTCGATCAGGTTCAACCAGAATAGCCGCTAAAGAGATAAAAAATACGATGAAAATCTTACTCGACAAAATGGAAATGAACGAGGCTTAACGATGAAAAATATTAATCTTAGCTCTATAGATAATCTCGCATTGAGTCTTGATCAGCCTCAAAAGGGAGAAAAAATAACCTTGCTTTCACTTGATAAAGTCATTCCTGATCCTGATCAACCCAGAAGGGACAGGAATAAGGAAGCAGATAATGAACTGGCTAATAGTATCAAGGAAGAGGGTGTGATCCAGCCTATTATTGTACGTCCTGAAAATGACGATGGATACCACATGATAATTTGTGGGGAACGTCGTTATGATGGTTCAAAAAAGGCCGGACTTGATACGATTCCTTGCATAGTTCGAGATATTGAATCCAGTATGATTTTAACTATCCAAACGGTTGAAAACATACAACGCGATAATATGTCATTAGCTGATGAAATAGAAGCTGTTGCCAAAATAGCAAAGGCACATGGAACCAAAAAAACGGCGGAATTGTTAGGCAAAAAAAGCCAGTATGTCAGCAAAAGAGTTCGCGTATATAAAGCTAATCCCTATCTATGGGACTTTATAAAATTAGGCTATAGCAATGACTTTGCTGCCTTCTATGAGTTGGCCTTACTTGACAGTAAAAATCATGATGAAGCCAAAATATTAGTCGATTCATGGATACTATCACCCACAATAAGAACATCATTGCGAACGCAAGTTGAAGATATAAAAAGACGTATTTCAAAGCCAAAGAAAAACAATGTTATTGATATTGATTCTTCAAATGATGTTGATGCTGTAAAACTTAATGATGATGTTATTGAGTCAATTAATACGATAGAAACGGTATTAAATGATAGCTCTGATAGCACTACAGCAAATGGAAAAAAAGAACAAAATCAACCTAAAAAGGTAAAAAAGGATAAGCCATTAAATGTAGGTGGTGTACCAGATTCATTTAAAGTTGAGTCATTACAAGATAGAAAGTTACTGTCTTTTACATTTGATGATGGCGTATTAATTGATATTGAAATATCTAACGATGACTGGATGAATTTTGTCAATGAAGTTAACAAAGAAAAAGTTTAATACTGTTATAAGTAACATAAAAATAAGCGAAAGAACACGACTTATGGCTTATGAAATACTCGTTAATCAAAAGAGTTCTGAAGAAGTCGGTCGTAAGTTTGGTGTCACACGTCAAGCAGCTCACAAAGCTGCTTTGCGTGTATGGCGAAGTTATCTGGAATCAATTGATTGCCCTGAAGGGTGGACTTCAATAGAACTCATTGTTCCACCTGAGTTGAAAGAAAGATTTGAAAAAATTCAACAACAATTGCTGATTAAGCATTCAATTTTATAAATCAATTTGTGAGGCCACTATTATGAAATTTGTACAATTTTTATTATTCATGATTGTTGTTTGGGGATTTTTAGAAATATTTTTTTGATGACTATTGCTGTTTCATTGTTCAGAAAAGATGACAAATTTTACACGCAATTACTTTATGGAAGGCCAACTAAAATAGTTAATAGTGATAATGGTAAAATTGCTCTAGTGAGTGAAAATGAATTATTTCTTTATGAAACGGTTGTCAGAAAAACAAATGTTTATTTATTTCGTGGTGTTGGTGATATATCCATTCCATTTGTAAGTCCTGGAGTCAATCTGATTTCTCATGGGAACAATATCATGCAAAAAAATAAATTGATAAAAACTCTGAAATGGTTAGAAGATCATGGCTATGATCCAAATCAGTTTGATGATGATTTTTGGTTAAGGGTTCAAGCAATTATTAATTCTAAAAGCTATGGAAAAAAACATCTATTATCTCTCCTTGAAAAGGAAACCAGTTAATCTGATTCCTGTTCTATTGGTATTGTCTACATTCATATTTATAGCCATTATTTTTATGAATTCTGGCAAAAAATATCTCGTTTATAACCATACAGATAGCATAGCAAAAGGTTTTTATTATCTGAATAATGACATTGATATTGAATCTGTAAAAAATGGTGATCTTATTGTTTTTGATGTTCCTGATCAGGTAAAAGAAATGGTCATTCATAGAAGGTGGCTAAACGTAAACGATACACTGACAAAGCCTGTTAGTGCAAAGGCAGGTGACTTTGTTTGTACGAATAATAGAATTGTAATCGTTAACAATATTTCGTATGGTCCCATTGAAGAATACGATTCAAACGGTAGAGAAATGCCCTGGTTCAAATATTGTGGAACAGTAAAAAAAGGAGAAGTTTTTGTCTTTATAGATAATTCCAAGAGCTTCGATTCAAGATATTATGGTCCTATACCTGCTGCTGAGATAATTGCAAAGGCAACGCCACTATGGATATTTTAAGTCTGATTCTTTCATGCTCATTATCAATTAAATTCGATGATAATTTGATTCAGTCAATCATCATGAATGAGAGCTTTAACAATCCAATATACGTTAGAGTTGAAGGTTCTAAATTTGGTGTTGGTTATCAGAACAAAGATGACTCAATTAGTGCTATCAATGAAATTATGAAATCAGGTAAGGAATCCTATATTGGACTAATGGGAATCCCTTTAAGTGATGCTATTAATAACGGATATACAGCCAATGATCTTCTTGATGAATGTTTAAATATACAGTTAGGAACAGCCAATATTGATATGTTTATGGATCATTGTAAAGCTGAAGGTAAAATTGATATATCGACCTGTTCAATAAAAAAATATGCAAAATATACAGGTCAAAAATCCATCAGTTTTAGCAATAAAGTGATCCATAAAGGAATCCAATTTGTGTCAAAAAGTAACAAAAAAAATGAAAACTCTTTGATAAAAAACCAATCCGTTCACCTTGATATAGGAAAAGGTAAAAGAAGCAAAGAGAGTGTTTTTATAGACTTCAACATAGACAAAGAACGTGGTGAAATGTTAGATGATAAATAAAAATAATACCTATCATCCTTGTTTAAATACTTTGGGGTTTGGGGCAAAGCCCCAATTAAATTTTAGCGTTTGCAAAGCAAACACTTTACTCGGTTTCGTGGTAATAAGGAGAAAGTGGCCATGTGTAGGTGTTTAATAGATAGGGCAAGATAAAGCAATGTATCTAAAACCTTACAGGTTTTTGATTACATTGATATAAGTGTGTATCCATTTTTATTTTTATATATCTATTAATATGATATACTATTGATATTATTAGCAATATTATAGATACATTGGTGATTTATGTCCAATTACCCCGATTCCCTAGATGATCTGCCTATCTTTAGTCCATCCACAAGCAAGGCTAAATCCGAACCTGTTCCAATGGTTAAAAGCTTCAGGAACAATGTTTCAAAGCGCGTTGGTTTGAGACAGAAAAAAAACGGCAGGAAAGGTGCAAGCCGAGGTGGAAGTCCCAGGCGAGGAAGAATGGCTGAATCCGTTTATAACGTAGGCAGTTCAGCAAGGCGTGTTGTCGTCAAAGCCCGTGTTGTTAAAATGAATAACTCCTACGGGAAAAAATCAGCCGGTTTGCACATGAAATATATTGAAAGAGACGGGGCCGGAAAAGACGGAAAAGAGGCGGAACTATTTGATAGTAAAACATCGAATAAAGACCTAACAGAATGGACAGAAAAAAACATTGAATGGGCAGAACATACAGAAGGAGAACCACACCAATTCAGGGTTATCATTTCACCGGAAGATGCACACGAACTTAATCTTACAGAATACACTCGCGAGTTAATGGAAAGGGTGCAAACAGACCTTGGCCGTGATCTGGTGTGGACGGCTGCAAATCATTACAACACAGACAATCCTCACACCCATTTAGTGATTAGTGGATTAGATAAAAACGGTGAAGAAGTCTGGATTGATCGTGAGTATATATCGAATGGAATAAGGAACCGAGCAAGAGAACTGGCAACACAAGAACTTGGTCATCGTAGTGAACATGAAATAGATACAACATTGAATAAGGAAATTACACAAGAACGATTCACATCACTGGACTGGAAAATTGATAAAGTTTCTCATGGGAACATTGTTGATATGAGTGTCTATCCTGATGATATAGATGCGCGTAAATTACACGGAAAATTGATTGCCAGGCTGGATCATCTTGTAGGTTACGGGTTAGCGATAAAAGATAATAGTCATGAATATATATTACAAGATGGATGGGATACTAATCTGCGTGAAATTGGGGAGCGTGGCGACATCATAAAAACGCTGCACAAAGAAATTAAGGCTGATCCAACAAAATACAGAATATATGATAAAGATGATCATGATAATGTTGTGACAGGTCGGCTTGTGAGAAGTGGGTTACATGATGAACTCAACGACCGTTTTTATATGATTGTTGAAGGTCAGGATGGAAGTGCTAATTACATTGTAATGGACAAAGGAGTTGATGTTACAGAATACAAACGCGGGTCAATTGTCAGTGTTGAAAACTATCAGGATTCATGGATTAAGAAAAGTGATTACGTAATAGAAACATTTGCTAGATCAAATCAAGGTATTTATGACCAGAAAGAGCATGTCAAACAAGTTATAAAGCACCCTGAATTACTTCCTAATGGTGTAGCACCAGAGGGGTATACCGATGCGATTAGCCGCCGTGTTAGTCGCTTAGCCAGGTTTGGGCTGGCTCAACAATTAGGTAGTGGTTTGTGGAAGATTGAAGACAACTTAACGGATGAATTGTCACGGCGTGACCAGGAATCACCAAACCCAAGAAAGGTTCGTATCAGTACGATAGATGAAAGATTGTTACAGCAGCAAATAAAGGCCGAAGGCAGGGCGTGGATTGATACTATTCATGTAGAAAACAATGCGCCTTATTCTTTTGGGTCAGAATTGAATCAGGCCATCAAAAAACGGCAAGAATTTATGCAAAAGGAATTGGGCTTAAAGGGGAATGAAAAAGGGCTGTTAAAAATGCTGGATAACATTGAAAGACAAAAGTTAGTACAAGATTACGCAGACAGTTCATTAAGACGTTACAAGCCGTTAAAACAGGAAATGTTTACCGGTACGCTGCATAAAAAAATCACTGCACCCAGCGGCCAAGGTTATGCTTTGATTACATCTGAACATAACAATGGTATTGATAAAGAGTTCTCTCTGGTTCCCTGGCGAGATAATATGAAACGCTCACTGGGTAAGCCAGTGTCATTTGGCCTTTCAAAACAGAATATACCTATTGTCAAAACATTAACAAAAGGTCTACAGCGATGACCGAAAATACACAAGCCCCTTGGGGCATTATAAAAGAGGATTCTCGCTCAATTTATTACATTAATTTAATATCGGGCGTTTTGATAATTACGCTGGGTGTTTGGGGGGCAACGCAATACTGTGCATATGAACTAGGGTATCAAGAAAATCTGGGTGATCCCTGGTTTATTTTATTTGGCTATCCCGTCTATATACCCTGGCGTGTTTTTGAATGGACGTATTACTATGAAGTTTATGCGAGAGGTGTTTTTGCAACGTCTTATTTATTCATTTATGGATCATTTGCAATAGAGGCTATTTTACTGGTTTATATTGCGGTTTGGAGGGCAAGGAGAAATAAGGCGGGGGATGCCTATGGAACGGCTCGCTGGTCCACTGAAAAAGAGCTGAAAGAGGCGGGTTTGTTCGCTGGTGAAGGCATTGTTATCGGTCAAACGGTTGATGGTCAGTTGCTACAACATAATGGGCCGGAACATGCCCTGGTATTTGCCCCGCCTAGAAGCGGTAAAGGGGTAGGGTTAGTTATACCAACCTTATTGGCCTGGAAGGGTAGCGTCATTGTTTATGACATCAAGCGGGAAAACTGGGAAATCACAGCCGGTTTCAGAAAAAAATTCTCCCATGTTTTACGATTTGAACCCACATCTGTTTCATCCGTGAAATTTAATCCATTGCTTGAAATCAGAAAAGGCGATAACGAATACAGGGATGCACAAAACATTGCAGAAATGATCATTGATACCGGTGATCCGAACCATAAGAATGACCATTGGGAAAGAACCAGCAAGGCGCTTTTTATTGCGGCTATTTTACATGTTTTGTATGCCGAAAAAGATAAAAGTATTCCAGGTGTTGCCAGTTTTCTGACTGATCCAAATAGAAACATTCTACAGACATTAACTTACATGATGACCTATAAGCATTTAGGTGATCGGCCCCATCCTATTATTGCCAGTATGACCCGTGAGGTGCTAAATAAATCTGAGAATGAATTGTCGGCGGTTCTGAGTACCGCAACATCCTTTTTAACGCTCTATCGTGACCCTGTTATTGCCAACAATATTCGTGACTCCGATTTTGCAATTTCAGACCTGATGAACTTAAAAAACCCGGTTAGTTTATATTTCACTATACCCGTGAGTGATGCTGAACGAACCAAGCCTTTAATTCGTCTGGTTCTTAATCAAATCGGGAGGCGGATTACCGAGTCCATGAGTCATGACCATTCGCAGCCGGATTACCGGCACAAAATGTTATTGATGATTGACGAATTTCCAACGCTGGGGCGGATGGACTTTTTAGAATCTGGCTTGGCTTATTTTCCTGGTTACGGGATTCGTGCCTATTTAATCGCGCAATCTCTGAATCAGATCGAAAAACATTACGGTTCCAATAACGCCATTCTGGATACTTCGCATATTCGGATTACTTATGGCGCACTGGATGAGAAAACGGCAAAGCGCATATCGGATTTACTGGGACAATCCACCCAGGTTAGAAAAATGGCCAACTATGCCGGTTCCCGTCTGGCCCCGTGGTTAGGTCATGTGATGGTGAGTGAGCAGGAGTCCCCCAGGCAATTATTAACGCCTGGTGAAATTCTCAATATGCCACCTCATGCGAATTTAATTCTGATCGGTGGGTTGTTCCCTTATTACGGGCGTAAAGTTACCTATTACAACGACCCGCGTTTTAAGAATCGCGCTAATTTACCGGCTCCGAATTCTGAAGAAGAACAGCGCAAGGAATTTCCCAAACCTATAACGCATCCCTGGGTTTATATCGAAAAGATGGAAGAAATGTCTGTTTCTCATGAGAACATTGATCCTGATGGTTCTCTTGATATATCCCCTGTTCATGAGGACGGTATCAATACAGGAATAGATAATGAAAATGAACGTGGTCTCGATGAACACGAATTAGCACTACAAATGGAATCATTAGAAGATGACCGCATAAAAGATGAAAAGGAATATGAAAGAGACGAAGACCGAAATATCAATAATCAACAAGCCCAACGCCGCCTTATTAATCAGCGGCAACAAGGACGGCTACAGGAATTATCCAGAGACCAAAGTGGGGGAGACTTGCCTTTATGAATAAAAAGTTCCAGACCTATCTTGATCCTAAATTGGATAAGAACTTGCGTCAGTATTGCGCGAAATCAGGCAAGTCTATTAGCAGCGTCACCAATGCAGCGATACGCGCTTATCTGGATGAAACAACTGATACTAAATTGTTGTTCAGGCGATTGGACAAGCACACACGCGCTCTGGCTAAAGCCAATCGGGATATACAGTTGATGGCAGAAGCCTTATCCGTGTTTGTCAAACTCTGGTTTGCTCATACGCCGCGTATTCCAGACAACGACAAGGAAAATGCCCAGCGGTATGCCGCACAACGCTATGAGCAGTTTTGTGATTACGTTGCGACACAAATATCAGGGGGGCATTATTTTGTTGATGATTTGGTTCAGGATTCACCCATATCAGAAGATGAATTAGACGCTGCAAGGGAGGATAAGCCATGAAAGATATTAGTGATGAAGTTGTTCGACGAAAGCAGACACAATTAACTACAGCTCTTGATCCTGTTTTGCATCTTTTAAATGACGCTGATGTGGTTGAAGTGATGATCAATCCAGATACCCGCGTCTGGGTTGAAAGAATAGGCGAGCCGCCGGAACAAACTGATATTCAAATAACCACGGCAGAAATAGAACGGGCCATCCGTCTGGTTGCTTCCATCATGCAAACGACTATTTCAACTGATAACCCCAGTGTCGCAGGTACACTACCCCAATGGAATGCGAGAATCCAGGCATCCATGCCGCCAATGGTAGACAGTCCTGCACTATGTATTCGGCTGCCGGCCAAAAAAGTTTTTAATTTGAATGATTATGTCGCCAAGGGCATTCTAACGGTGAGCCAGTCGCAGATTTTGCATAACGCGGTCATGGATCGAAAAAATATCTTGTTAGGTGGTGGAACCGGTTCTGGTAAGACGACATTGGCAAATGCTTTGCTTGATGTCATCTCAGTAACCGGTGATCGTGTCATCATTATTGAAGACAATCGAGAATTACAGTGTAATGCACTTAACAAGGTTCACTTTTATACGGATGCTAATGTATCATTGCAGCGCGCTTTATTTGACAGTTTAAGGTGGCGGCCTGACCGGATCATCATTGGGGAGGTTAGAGATAAAGCTGCCCTTGATTTACTCAAGGCGTGGAATACAGGACACCCTGGCGGTGTTGCAACCATTCACGCAGACAGTACCCGCGAAATGTTAACCCGCATGTGTCAATTGATTGAAGAAAATAATATGGTGGCTCCAAAGGCGTTTGTGGCCCAGACTATTGACCTGTGCGTTCATATCAAACGTGATAAAAACTCGCCTGCCGGTCGGTGTCTATCGGGTATCTCTGAGGTGACTGGATATAAAAATGGTGAGTGGTTAATTTCACCTGTTGACTAACGAAAAGAAATCATTTATTTTACTTCATAGTATATAATTCTATATACATTTAACTTAAAAGGAACCATTATGAAATATAGACGTAATACCATTTTCTTCTTGAGTCTTTTTACCCTAATGTTTCTCATGGGAACAAATGCGGAGGCTGCGACAACAACCGGTATGCCTTGGGAAACCCCGCTTAACAATTTATTGAATTCATTAACTGGGCCTGTGGCTCGTGTAATCGGTGCGATTTCAATTGTCGTTTTTGGGTTTGGTCTGGCGTTTTCTGAAGGTGGTGGTTTAATTCGCCGTGCCATGTGGATTGTTTTAGGTTTGACTATTGCGTTTAATGCCTTGTCCTGGAGCTTGACCTTCTTTGGTTTTACCGGTGGATTGCTTATTTAGGAGAAAACAATGGAAGATGGCTACACAGCCCCTATTCATCGGGGATTAATTACCCCAATATTGATTGTCGGCTTGCCTAGAACGTTGGCGTTTATCTTGTGGACGACCGCCTGCGCCGTAGGTTTCGGGTTGCAGGAAATATGGGTGCTACCCATCTTTTTTATTTTTCATATCGGGTTTGCAATTTTGACTAAAAAAGATCCCTATTTTTTTGATGTTTTCAAATTTGCAATGAAAGCCCCTCGCCGCTTAGACCCGTAGGAGTTATGGCATGTTTAATTTATCCGAATACCGGAAAAAAACAAAGTGGTTAAGTGACTATTTGCCTTGGGCGATGTTAGTTGCCCCTGGTGTCATTTTGCAAAAAAATGGCGTTTTGCAAAAAACCATTGCTTTTCGTGGGCCTGACTTGGGAAGTTCTTCACCGGCTGAACTTCAATCCAGTAGCGCACGATTGAACAATGTTCTTAAACGGCTGGGTTCTGGATGGGCGTACTTCTCTGAGTCCCAGCGTTTCAGGACAAATGAATATGTGTCCTGTCAGTGGCCAAATTCTGCAAGCTGGATTGTCGATGAAGAACGGCGTGGACATTATGAAGATGAAGGAGATCACTTTGAATCCAATTATTTTTTAACGTTTACCTGGGTTATGCCACCCGATAAGGTTAAAAAAGTGGAAGCTGTTTTTATTGATGATCCGAATCGTGATGCACACGACCAGGATTATGATAACCAGCGAGACTTGAGTTATTTCATTAAAACGGTCAAACATATTGCCGGAATCATGCGGGATGTTTTTCCAGAAGTTGTTGAATTGAATGATGATGAAACGCTGACTTATTTACATTCCACCGTTTCATCAAGAAGACATCCGGTAAAAACACCTGATACCCCAATCTATCTGGATCATATTCTGACCGATCAGGCGTATCAACCCGGTGAAATTCCTGTGTTGGGAAATAACTATGTCATGACGGCTACGATAAACGGGTTTCCATCGGAAGCATGGCCGGGTATTTTGGATGGACTCAATCACCTGGCTCTTGAATATCGCTGGTCAAGCCGGTTTATCTGTCTGGACAATCAAGATGCAAAGAATGAGGTTGATAAATATCGCAAGAACTGGTTTTCAAAACGAAAGTCATTATTTACTCTGGTTAAAGAACAGGCATCAGGTACAGAGTCACGTATTGTCGATACCGAGGCTGAAAGT
Organism: uncultured Methylomarinum sp.; assembly: GCA_964397365.1. GTDB lineage: Bacteria > Pseudomonadota > Gammaproteobacteria > Methylococcales > Methylomonadaceae > Methylomarinum. The sequence continues at coordinate 11,698 of CAYNIU010000004.1, forward strand.
AATGCGGTTGATGCGGAAGCCGCTTTAGAGGAACTGGGTAATGATGTTGTGGCGTATGGTTATTACACTTCGACCATTACTGTCTGGCATCCAGATTTGGATATATGTCATCAACGGTTAGATACCGTGATGCAGGTGATTAATAGCAAGGGCTTTACTACGCGGCATGAAACAACCAATTCATTTCATGCGTGGTTGTCTTCGCTGCCAGGTCATGTATATTCCAACGTGCGCCGCCCCTTGATTAATACCTTGAATGTGGCACATATCTTTCCGCTGAGTGCTATTTGGTCAGGTGATCGACATGATTATCACCTGGCGAAAGAAACGGGGATAGCGGCCCCTTTACTGGTTTGTAATACAACCGGTAATACCCCTTTCAGATTATCTTTATCAGTCGGTGATGTGGGCCATACCTTTATTGCTGGGCCGACCGGTAGCGGTAAATCAACATTGCTCGGCATACTGGCTATGCAATGGCTAAGATACCCGAAAGCACAGGTGGTCTTTTTTGATAAAGATCGCACTGCAAGAGCGGCAACAATGGCGGTCGGTGGGTCTATCTATGAACCTGGCAATGAAGATCGTCCCGTTGCCTTTCAGCCGTTAGTCAATATTGATCAAAAATCGGACTTGAATTGGGCGGAAGGCTGGATAGAAACGCTTATGGATTTACAGAATTTAACCTTAACGCCAAAGGATAAAACAGAAATTCATAATGCGCTTCAATCGTTGGCAACTTCACCTAGGAAACAACGAACGATAGGCGGCTTACAGCAATTAATCCAGAATCAAGATATTCGGGATGCGTTGATGCAATACACGCTTGAGGGAACCTATGGGCAGTTATTTGATAGTGACAACGATACGTTGCAGGATGACTTCTGGACGATGATTGAAATGGGGTCATTAATGGATTTGGGAAATAGCGCGATTGTTCCCGCGTTGGGTTATTTATTCTATCGAATTGAGCAGCGTTTTGATGGGCGCCCTACTCTGTTGATTCTGGATGAAGCCTGGCTGTTTATGGATCACCCATTTTTTGCTACACGGTTAAGGCAATGGCTGAAAACACTCAGAAAAAAGAATGTCTTTGTGGTGTTTGCTACTCAGGAAATTGAAGATGCCATTAATTCGCCAATCTGTTCTACTCTGCTTTCGGCCTGTATGACAAAAATCTTCTTGCCAGATAACAGTGCTACCGATCCTTTGACATCGGAAGCCTATACCAAATTAGGACTGTCTGAAACTGAAATTATTAATTTGAGTAGAGCTGTTCAGAAAAAAGAATATTTTTATCGTTCACCCAAAGGTAAACGACTGTTTGATCTTGAACTGGGGGATGTTGCCCTGGCATTCGTCGGTCGTTCTTCACCTTCTGATCAAGCTTTTATGGATGATCTGGAAAAGAATCATTCATCGGAGCAATGGGCTGAATTATTATTACGCCAACGTAATTTAACCTGGGCAGCGGATATGGTCAGTGAACCGTTATCTGTAGCTTCTTAATTTTTAGAGGATAGCAATGAAAAAAAATGTTCTCATGAGAAACTTTAAAATCATGGTTGCAACGTCTGTTGTCTCATTAATACCGTTTTCACAGGTCAATGCAACAGGTATTCCAGTTGTTGATATTGCTCATATCGGCATACAAACCGGTTTCTGGACGGCAGATTCGGCAGAACAGGCCGCCCAAACCGCAGAGCAAGTTATTACCAGTGCTGAAAATGTTTTGCAGACGATAGAATCTGTGACGCAGACTGCACAGCAAATACAAATGGTTGCGAATTGGGTCAAGAATCTGGATCGGATAGGGGCTTCTGAGTGGGTTGGTTTGATCAATGACAATGTGATTCAGTCTGCTGAAATAACCAATGTCATGAATTCTGTTGCAGCACTTCAATATGATGCCGCCCGGATAAGATCACAGATGAACGCCATATTCCCGCAAGGCGGCGACTGGTCAACCTATAACTTCAACAATTTAAGAAATGCCAGACAAACATGGAATAGCACGTTAACAGATGCTGTTAACGGGGCTATGCAGGCACAGGCAGCAATCAACAAAATCGCGGCACGTAATAACCGTATCCAAACATTGCTTAATGATAGTAATGGTGCAGATGGAACCGTTCGACAAATTCAAGTCGGTAATCAATTAAATGCTGCGCTGATTGCATCCGTTAATGATATGAACCAATCCATGATTGCGACTCAACGGATGTTTGCGATCAAACATCAAATGGAGATTGCTGAAAGAGAGGCCGGACAGGAACAATATGTTCGATTCATGTCTAGTTACACCAATCGAGGGGCGGCAGTCACAGTTCCATCGTCTTTACCACCTGTAAGATGATTATGAATATTTACTATTAATTGTGAGCCTAAAGTAAAGGTTCCACCATCATTACAACCAATCCAATAATTATTATGAAATATTTACTATTAATACCCTTGATTTTGACTGTTTTAAATGGGTGCAGTCAGGAAGAAGTAGATGCTGCCAACTATGTCAAGGAAAAAACACTTAAAGAAGTATCACTAGATAAAAAAACAGAATATTTTAAAAATCATCAAGATGAGTTGAAATTACAAAGGAATAAATGTAACAAAATGCCCAGGCAGGAGTTTAAGAGTTCTTCAGATTGTCAGGCGGTTTTGCGAGCAATAAATAGTCTTGGTTGGTAAGGTATAGCTATGAGTTTTAACACCCTGACTACCACATTATTGAACTTTATTGGTATTTTCTCATTAGGTTATGGGAATCTTTATCCATCAACCTTGTGGTTGTTCCTAGCACTGTTAGGAATAGAGGTGGTTTTGTTTGGTTTATATTGGGCGTTAGGTGCTGGGCAAATTCTGGATGCCATAAAAAAAATATTATTTATCGGTATCTGGTTCTGGATAGTCAGCTCATTTCCTGTATTGGTGAATCAATTTGTGAATTCATTGATTCAGGCCGGTAGTACCGCCGCTGGCGGGTTGACTTTTAATTTACTTGACCCGTCTGCAATAGCAGGAAAAGGACTGGATGTGAGTCAGCCCATTATGGATAAGGTTGAAGCTTTGCCGTGGACTCAAATAGGACAGAAAATTATTATTTCGATTCTGTATTTAATTGTCATGGCCATCTTTCTGTTAATCGCTATTCAGGTTTTTATTACTGTTCTTGAATTTTATTTGATTGTTGCCATAGTCAGTATTTTTTTACCTTTTGGGCTAATGAAACATACTAAATTTCTGGCTGAGAAGTCGATAGGTGCGGTTATTGCTTCCGGTATAAAGATGATGGTTCTGTCGTTTATTTTGAGTGTTTCTGGCCCAGTTATTCTCGCTGCTACTTTAACTGCTACGGCTACGCTTAATGAAATTTTTTCATTAATTTTAACAGTGGGTGCCATTGGTTTTCTTGCCTGGAACGCCCCTGGTATAGCCGCCGGACTCATTGCAGGTTCCCCTTCCCTATCTGCGGGTACTGCTGTTCAAAATACAGTGGCCGGTGGTTTTATGGCAGCGGGAGCGGCGGCTGGGTTAGCGAATGCAACAAGGGCCGCTGCTTCGATGACCGGAGGTGCAGCACGTTTAGGAGCGGCAGCGTATGGTTCGGCTTCTACTGGTGCGAATCTGGCTCTTGCGGCCAGTAACTCTACTAACCCTGTCAACAGGGCGGCTTCCGCTGCACTGGGTTCTCTTTACGGTATGGGTTCGGCGGCAGGGAATCAGGTAAAAAACACTGTCTCGAATATGGCAGGTAAAGCTGGAGAAACACTTTCCAATGCATCAACCAACGGTGCAAGGGTGGCAATGGGGATGGATAAAAAAACCACGGCTGCGAGTACATCATCTGAAGCCCCCGCATGGGCCAAACGCACTATGCAGCGAGCCGCTTCAATGCACCATTCAATACCACAGGAAGCTCGGCCTTCAGGCGGCAATATAAACCCTAATTTATAGCATTCACTCTGGAGTTTTAATGTGAAAGAAGCAAAAACAGCAAAATGGGAAAATGAAAATCCCATACCCGAAACGCCCTATCAACGAGCAGAACAGGTTTGGGATGAACGGATAGGGAGTTCAAGAAAGCAAGCTGAGAACTGGCGGATCGCTGCCTTTGGCAGCATGTTTATTTCATTAGTTAGTGTAGGCGGCATGATTTACTTAGGCCAGTTGCCTAAAACGGAAGTTGAGGTTGTTCAAGTTGACCAACTGGGTAATGCCAGGTATTCAGGTCGTGCCGGACAAAGTATGGCGGAATGGCGACCATCAGAAAAACAAATTGAATTTCATTTACGGCGTTTTTTGCGTATGACCCGTTCATTGTCCTCAGATATGATGGTGGTACGGCAAAACTGGCTCGATGCCTATAACTACATTGCCGATGAAGCGGTTAATCAACTGAATTCAGAAACAAGGGCATTATCGCCGTTCAAACGGATGGAAACACAAACGGTCAGTATTTCGATTGAAGATACATTAAGACTTTCACCCGATACTTGGCAAATAGATTGGAGTGAACAAATATGGTCTAAAAAAGGCGATATGCTGGGAAAAGAACATTGGCGGGGAACCTTTAAGGTTGAAATGCAAATACCCGACAGTAAAGAAAAATTAGCCAAGAATCCATTGGGAATGTACATCACGCATTACTCTTGGTCAAAGGTATTCCGGTAAGCTTTTTTTTAATATTCGTGCATATATTTTTATATACTTTTAAGGATTAATTATGTATTTACATGCTCTATTTATTCTTTCATTTGCCTTTGTTATCAATGGCTGTGCTACTCAAAAACCCATCAGCCGTGATGATTATGTGAAGGCGGTAAAAACTGAATATATTGAACCTGTTCCTAAAGTCGTTACCGTTCCTAAGGTCATAGCTGCACATCAATTGAGAACGTTTTCCGAAGAAGATCGCAAGAAAAAGCCAAACAACAAGCCGCCTTATCGCATCATTGAAGCGGCCAATGCAGCAGCCACATATAAACCGGATCATTACGGCTATTTCAACGCCATTATGCAATACGATTATGCGGAAGGAGCCTTGTATCAGATTTTTTGTGCTCCGTTTAAACTGACGGATATTCAATTGCAACCAGGTGAAGAGCTGTTAGGCAAGCCTGGTATCGGTGATCCTGTTCGCTGGAAAGCCGGTTCCAGTACATCCTATAAAAACGGCCAAAAGATTCAACATCTATATATTAAGCCAACCCGACCAGACTTGAATACTACGCTGATATTAACCACCAACAGACGGACTTATCATATCGAGCTGCATTCGTATAAGAAAACATATATGTCGGCTGTGTCGTGGATTTACGCGCAAGATGAACTGGATTTATATTCCGCGCAAGCAGAAGAAATACGCCGTGAAAATGAGATGATTCAAACGTCATCAGTAGATATTAGGCATGCTAATTTTAATTACACGATTGAAGTCGATGAAGGCTCGCCAGTCTGGAAACCTGTACGTGTATTTGATAATGGCAAAAAGACCTATATTCAATTTCCTGATGCACTGGCCTCTAGTGAAGCCCCTGCCCTTTATGTTTTGAAGCACGGTGACTTACAGATGGTTAACTATCGGGTAAAAGAAAACTATTACATTGTTGACCGGCTGTTTAATCAAGCTGAATTACGTATTGCCCAAGAAGGCGGCGAAGAAATTGTTTTAATTATGAATGATAACAAAGGTTCTTAAAATGTTCTCATGAGAACATTTTAAAAGGATGAAATTATGTCAGAAACAGATAAAATTAGCCCGGATAGTGCTTCACTTAGAATGTCCACAGCCCAACCCAGACGGTTAAAACAAGGCCCGATTATCGCACTTGTTTTTGCTGCAATCGGTATCATTATCATTGCTTTTGCTGTCGCTATGCTGAGTGAACCTGATAATGTAGGTGTTGCTGAAGATAACCTGGTTCCAGCCGATGATAACCGGCTGCCTGGCTTTGTAAAAACTGGTCCTAAAAACTATTCAGAGATTCCAAGGCCCGTGCCTAAACTGGGGCCAGCTCTTGAGGGTGATATGGGGCATGTCGGTGTGGTTGCTAAAACAACCACATTTAAACGACCCGTTGCTCCAGCCAAACGTGAATTAACCCCTGAAGAACAACGCCTGATAGCCGAACGCATACAGGCCATGAAAGCCGATGTTTTTTTTCCAGGATTTAATGAAAAAAGAGAGAAAGATTTATCAGAAAAAAATCAAGCTGAATTACATTCCAATTTAGCCGAAAGACGTTCTGCATTGCGTGGTAATCGACCGACCTATTCACCCGATTTATCGGCTCTGAAACAGAAGACGGAATGGGACTCACAGAATAAACAAAGCGATAAATCCAGCTTTCTTGAAAAATACAGTAAAGATTCACCAAATGCTTACTTAAAAGCCACAATAACTCATCCGGTTTCACCGTATGAAGTGAAAGCAGGAACTATCATTCCAACGACATTGATCACGGGTATTAATTCTGATTTGCCAGGTCAAATTGTCGGGCAAGTTCGTGAAAATGTTTTTGATACTGTGACCGGTAATTATCTATTAATTCCTCAAGGAACGCGCTTGGTTGGGCAATATGATTCTGGTGTTGCTTTCGGTCAGGAACGTGTTTTGGTAGTTTGGCATCGGTTAATTATGCCAAATGGTGCATCTATCAATCTGGAAGGAATGCCAGGTGTTGATTTGACTGGATATGCAGGTTTTAAAGACAAGGTAGACCGCCATTGGTTACAATTAGCTGGGGGGGTTATTTTGTCCAGTATTATGTCCGCCGCCGTCACCTCTTCGCAAGGTAGTCAGACAGGTTTTAGTCCAACTTTGAGTCAAGGTTTTGTATCAAGTATTGGGCAGGATATTAATAGAACTGGTCAAAAAATTGTCGATAAAATGTTAAATCGGCAGCCAACAATAACAATAGCCCCTGGATTTGCAGTGAATGTTTTTGTTAACAAAGACATGATATTGGAACCATATAACGCCAATAGGGGAATGCGTTTTGACACTAATTTTGCAACAAACTAAAGCTGAACCTGAGCTAGTGAATGCTATTAAAAACTATACAAAAGTGCATAATGAAATATTACAAGAAGTCTATGCTAAAGCGATCAAAGAATTTATTGATTCATTCAAAAATATTGCTCCAGGTGAACATCATCCTATCTTTTATGCCAGTCCGTCTGCTGGCTTGACTATTAATCTTAAATTACCCGAAAAATTGAAAAATGAAGCCGTACAATTAGCAACAAAAGAGCAAAGCAGCGCACGTAGATTATACTATACTGCGTTATTACGATTTGCATTAAACAAAAAACTTATCAATTCAAAAGAGGATATAATGCATGGCAATTAGTCTGACTATTCCAAAGGTTTCTGAGCCTGTTCGTGTCAATTTTAAACTTCGTGAAGACTTGGTTAAAAATTTTAATCTTTATGTGAAAGCTGCGAAGGAAGTTAACCCGAGTTGTGATGAATCGATAGTTCTTGAAGCTATTTTAGAACATCATTTAAAGCGAGATAAAGAGTTCAAGAAATGGTTAAAAAACTATTCCCCTGATGCTGATTCAGATGAGACCAAAAGTGGTTCTTCTGATGTTAAGGGCGATGAAAAAAAAGAAAAAACAAAATCATCTGATTTTCAATCTGGAATGAGTTCAACTATAAAGGATGCAACGTTAGAAACAAGTTAAGTTTAACTTTTTGAGTATTTTTATCCTTTTAATTTTTTTCGTTTTCCTGAATTTTATTGACCTATTTTTCACGATTAAAATCGTTTCAGCCGGTGGTCATGAGGCCAACCCTTTTATACGTTTTTTTATTAATCGTTGGGGCTATTTTGGTCTTTTAGTATTCAAGCTATTGTTTATTATATTTGTTGGCTGGATGGTTTTTAGCCAGTATTTTATGGAACTTGAATTAATAGCCGCGAATATTGTATATATTTGCGGTCTATTCTTTCTTTATAAGGAATATAAGAAGATCACGGCTGAATAGCATGTTTACTAGGTATCTACCCTCTTTGTGGCCTAGTAACTGCTGTAACCAGCCTATTGCATAAACAAAAGGGGTAACGTGGCCAGCTCACCTGGTTACCATAGACGTTACCCCTCGTTCGCAGCCGGTTAGCTCCGGCCCCCTACCGCATCACTCTTGGTTTAAATACCTTGGGTGAAGCCGAAGGCTGAGGGCAAAGCCCTTCATGATTCATCTTTACTCTGATGTGGTGATAGATGTTATCGCAACTGTTTACTTTTTTGCTAATACTAAATTTAGGTTTAAATGTTCTCATGAGAACATTTAAATGATGGTAGAGAAAACTTTTCTTTTGTTCGTATTTGCGATTAACTTTAGACAATTAGTATCGAAATGTTTTATGTTTATAGGAAAGAAGCATTGGATCGAGCACAAATATATTGTGCCCCTCCAGCGCCAACTAAGACCAACAGTCCTACAGCCAAACTTATCGTATAACGAATTTTGAGGATCAATTTTTTCATAGACACCTCCTTAGTTTTGGTTGCTTTTAGTATGTTGCGGTTCTTGTTGTTAGTGGGAATTCCACCCAGCAGTCGGACGTTTCTCTCAGTCATATGAATCTGTTTATATTCAAGGCTGATAGAACAATCGGTCTTCTCGCTCCAATGCTCCCTCGATAAAAGCAAATGTAGTCTACTCTCCTAAATTTTCTATTTCGAATATGATAATCATTTAAAATTAGACAAAACGATAACACTTAGGATTGTTAGCAGATCATATATCCATCAAAAGGGCATGTTAGTATTATGCGCAAAGTCTTTCTGTCGGTTCTTGTTCTCCTTTTATAACAGTTACAAGGTCACCCAATAAATTTCGTGTTTTAATACGGACTTCTTCGTTATCAATAAGTAGTTGTCTGACTGAACTCTCGTATTTTCCACGATTCTGAAAACCCAATGCTCCTGCAATTTTATTTAATATTGGTGTTTCTCTAACTGGGTAACGCCCAATGATTGAATTGATATCTTGGGCTTCCATATAAGAATCGAATTTTTGTATTTCCGTTTCCCTGATCGATTTCAAGTCTAAATCGAACCCAAAATCGTCTCTATTTTTAATATATTCCCAATCGGGAAATTTAATTTCGGCTCTTACTTTTCGTTCACAAAGACGTGAACATAGTCGTTCTTTATGTGGCTCAATCGCAGTCATGGCTTCTTGTAAGGCTGTGTTTTTCAATATACCCGCGTCCTCTCCTGTTACAGACGCTTGTTTAAGAGCAATTTGATAGATCATATCTGTACCATAATACAGTGACTCTACTGAATAACATGGCAAAGAAAAAATATTGTTTTCTTTCAATTTATCCAATTCATCTTGTTGTCTATCATCTGCATCAATCAAACCAAAAGCTTTAACCCAATGAAGGGTTTCTGTGGAAGTAATACCATTAACAACTCGCTCAACCGCAGTACAATTTCCTTGAGGAATAACAGATATATCAGGAAATAAAATTTGGTAAATATGCTGGTCTAGGCTATTTTGATTTCCTTCTATAAAAAGCAGTGTGCGCCTTGAACCAAGAATATCTTTCTTAACATGATAATCAATGTCATGATCTGCTGATATAAGATCAGCATCCCAAGCAGAAATTTGCGATCCATTCCACTCGCATCCACGTACGACTAACACATTAGATTCAGGGTTATCCATGGGCAAACCAACATCATGAGTCGCAATTATAAATGCACAGTCTGGCCTTTTTTGGAAAAGCGAAGAAAGAAGGGGGGAAATAATAGAACGATGAAGATGTCGCTCCGGTTCATCTATTAAAAACAAGGTATTTTCTTCGGCTGTTAATACATCAGATGCAATTAAAATTGCGTTTCTCTCTCCATCAGAAAGCTCGGCAATACTGTATGGATTTCCATTGTTCTTTCTGGCAAAAACTTTTTCATTTTTTTCAACAAAAATTTTAATTGGTAAATTTGAAAGCTGAAGAAGATGATTTAGTACTTCTATTGGCGGATGATTAGCTTTAGCATATTCTTCTGCACGAGCAGTATTATTCTGATCTATAGCTTTAGCTATTTCACGCGCACGAACGTTTTCTGCATTAATTAAATCAAAAATAACAATCTGCGACTTTTGTACACCATTTTCATCTTTCCATCTGGACTGTATCTGTGAATCTCTGGAATTTATATTTTGTGCAGCTTGCATTCTAGTTGCAGGAGTAAAATCGAGTGCATTTGAGTTAAACCATGTCTGACGATGAGCAGAAATTCGCTTTGCTTTACCTGCATTCTGAGTATAAATCTTATGAATTAACCCCGATTTTCCAGTTCCATTCGCACCAAGAACAAAAAGTATGTCTCCGTTATTTAATGGGATATTTTGAGTCTGATTATCGACACCCGGATAAGAAAAAGAGTATGAACCATCTGGCATTTGGAATTGCTCCTGTCTTATATTTAATCCTACCAGATATGATGACATTTTTTGTAAATTCAAGCCTCGTATTGTTCTGCTCTATATAGTACTTTTTCGCTGTTGCACCGTACCATTGACAATTATTGGTTGCTGGAATACCGCGAACATTCAACGTACGTGCTAAAGCTTTATAACTGGTAATACCTTGGAGTTGTAGTTCTTTGATAATGGACAACACATTTTCGGCAAAACGATCCGCCTTTTCCTGCAACACTTTTGAACGGATAGCCGCCCCGTTTTTGGGGTAGGGCTACCAAGCCTCACCCCTCGGTTCTTTGCCGCCTGTAGAGCCACCTTTGTACGTTGACTTATCATCTCCCGTTCATGTTCGGCCACAGCGGCCAATATATGAATGGTGAGCCGATTGGCTTCCGGCATATCCACAGCCACGAACTCCATACTGCTTTCCATCAGACCAGACCACTGATGAAATAAACATTGCGAGCAAGACGACCTAGTTTAGCAATAACTAAAGCGGCCTTATTCTTTCGGCATTCATCTAACGCTATTAGTAATTCTGGTCGGTCATTTTTTCTACCGCTTTCGATTTCGGTAAAAGACTGGATCAGATCACCACGGCCTTGCTTGTCTGTCGATACGCGGTAATAGGCTATGAATTTCTTGGTTTCCATGCAGAAAAAGATAACAGAAAAGGTCAGGGTTATAAACTACAAAAGGACGTTTGTAGTTTATAACCATCTCAAAAACGTTCGTTTTTCGGAGAGTAGGGGAGGGCCGAATTTTCGGCCCTTTTTTGTGACCGGAATAATCTCAATACTGTCTCTTGAAACTTACCTCCGAATAATCCATACTTTTGATGAGTTTTCGGAGAAAAGAATATGCTTGTCGGTTATGCCCGTGTTTCCACCCAAGATCAAAAACAAGATTTGCAGACTGACGCTCTGGAGGCGGCAGGGTGCGAGAAGATTTTCACGGAAAAAGCGTCCGGCGCTCAACGGGAGCGGCCAGAACTGACCGCCGCGCTCGACTATATCAGGGCAGGGGACACGCTCGTTGTCTGGAAGCTTGACCGGCTGGCCCGGTCGATCAAACAATTGATTGAGACGGTCGAGGATTTGGAGAAAAGGAAAATCGGGTTTAAATCCTTAACCGAAAATATCGACACCACCACATCCGGCGGCAAGCTAGTCTTTCATATTTTTGCATCCTTGGCCGAATTTGAGCGCTCAATGATAAAAGAGCGAACCAAGGCGGGACTGAATGCCGCCAGAGCAAGAGGAAAGCGGGGAGGGCGGCCACCGGCCTTAACGGACAAAGACATTACCGCTGCCAAAGCCATGCTGGCCAATCCGAATATCACGGTCGAGGAAGTGGCGGTCCGATTAAAAGTTGCCCCATCCACACTTTACCGGCATTTGCCTGGGGGAAGAGCAGGGGTTGGGTAATAAGAGTTATCTGTTAGACTTCCCTATTGGTTTTTTCTCTCTTATACATATAGAAGATCAACATAAATAAACAGGACACAACATGGCAAAGGCTAAACCCGCCAAAGAAGAACCGTTAGAAAAACAGCTCTGGAAAGCCGCTGACAAGTTACGAAAAAATATTGATGCCGCCGAATACAAGCATGTCGTATTGGGGCTAATATTTCTCAAATATATTTCAGACTCTTTCGAAGAGCATTTCGCCAAACTGCAAGCGGGCGAAGGCGAATATGCCGGAGCCGATCCCGAAGACAAGGATGAATACAAAGCCGAAAACGTCTTCTTTGTGCCGCCGGAAGCGCGTTGGTCGTTCTTACTTGCGAAAGCCAAACAGCCTGAAATTGGCAAATTCATTGATGCCGCGATGGATGCCATCGAGAAAGAAAATAGCTCTCTCAAAGGCGTTTTGCCTAAAGTTTATGCGCGGCAAAACCTTGATCCGACCAACCTTGGCGGCCTCATTGATCTGGTCGGTAATATTGCGCTTGGCGATGCCAAAGCCCGCAGTGCCGATGTACTCGGCCATGTTTTCGAGTATTTTCTTGGTGAATTTGCTCTCGCAGAAGGAAAGCAGGGCGGCCAGTTCTACACGCCGCGTAGTATTGTTGAATTACTGGTTTCCATGCTGGAACCCTACAAAGGCCGCGTGTTAGACCCGTGCTGTGGATCAGGTGGTATGTTCGTGCAATCTGAAAAATTTGTTGAAGAGCATCAGGGAAAGATCAACGATATTTCCATTTACGGGCAGGAAAGCAACCAAACCACCTGGCGGCTGGCCAAAATGAATCTCGCCATTCGCGGCATTGATAGCTCACAAGTCAAATGGAATAACGAAGGCTCATTCCTGAATGATGTCCATAAAGATTTAAAATCCGATTTCATCATCGCCAACCCGCCTTTTAATGATAGTGACTGGAGCGGAGATTTATTACGCAATGACGGGCGGTGGCAATATGGAACACCGCCGCCCGGTAATGCCAATTTTGCCTGGCTCCAGCATTTTGTTTATCACCTCTCGCCAACCGGCAAGGCCGGTGTGGTATTGGCCAAAGGGGCGCTGACTAGTAAAACCAGTGGGGAAGGGGACATCCGCAAAGCCTTAATTGCCGATGGCAATTTAATTGATTGCATTGTCAATCTGCCCGCCAAGCTGTTTTTGAATACCCAGATTCCGGCGGCGCTTTGGTTTATGAACCGTTCCCGCAATAATGGCCACCCGCGCAAAGAGGAAATTCTATTCATCGATGCCCGTAATATGGGCCATCTGATTAACCGCCGCACCCGTGAACTATCACACGAAGACATTCAGGAAATTGCTGATACCTATCATGCCTGGCGCACCGGTGAAGGTGAGTATGAAGACATCAAGGGGTTTTGTGCATCCACGCCAATTGAGCGTGTTGCGGAATTGGATTACGTTCTGACACCGGGGCGCTATGTTGGTTTGCCCGATGAAGAAGACGATTTCGATTTTAAGGAACGCTTTACTGCTCTGAAAGCCGAGTTTGAAGCGCAATTACTCGAAGAGGCCGCACTCAATCAAGCCATTGCTGAAAATCTGGCGAAGGTGAAGATATGAGTGAGTGGCTAGAAACTACTTTGGCAGACTCTATTGAACTTATCGGTGGGGGAACTCCCAAAACCACGATCTCTGAATATTGGAATGGAAACATTCCTTGGTTGTCAGTAGTTGACTTTAATACGGGTAAAAAATTTGTTTCTGATACTGAGAAAAAGATAACTGAAGAAGGATTACAACATAGTAGCACTAAACTACTAAACCAAAGCGACATAATAATTTCGGCTCGTGGAACAGTCGGCGCTATGGCTATATTAGCTAAGCCAATGGCATTTAATCAATCATGCTATGGCATAAGGGGATTACCAGAAAAATCATTAACAAACTATCTTTACTATTTGGTAAAAGATGCCATTTCAGGACTTCAACAAATTGCTCATGGTGGTGTATTTGACACAATAACAAGAGATACATTTAAGAATATAAACATAACACTTCCACCTATTCCTGAACAAAAATCCATTGCCGCCGTTCTATCCAGCCTCGACGACAAAATCGACCTGCTGCACCGCCAGAATAAAACCCTCGAAGCCATGGCGGAAACGCTGTTCCGGCAGTGGTTTATCGGGGAAGCGCAGGAGGATTGGGAGGAAGGACAGTTGGGTGATGAATTCGATTTCACTATGGGGCAATCACCGCCAGGATCTTCTTTTAATGAAGACAAAATCGGAACCCCTATGTTTCAAGGAAACGCAGATTTTGGTTTTCGATTTCCGAAAGAACGGGTTTATACGACAGAGCCAAAACGATTTGCCGAAAAATTAGATACACTTATAAGTGTTCGTGCTCCAGTAGGAGCGCAAAACATGGCTAATAAAAAATGCTGCATTGGCCGAGGTGTCGCAGCATTCCGCTATAAAGCCAATAACTTATTCTACACGTACACCTATTTCAAACTTCGCTCGATCATGGAATATATCAAACAATTCAATAATGAGGGAACTGTTTTTGGGTCAATTAGCAAATCTGATTTTCAAGGTCTTGATATTGTCATTCCGCCAATTAACAAAATTGAATATTTTGAAAATGAAGCGAAGCCAATAAACGATAAGATTATAAAAAATTGCTTTCAAATTCATACCATCGAAAAACTCCGCGATACTTTGCTTCCCAAGTTAATGAGCGGTGAGGTACGCATTCAGGACAAAAAGGACAACAATTTCAAGGGGGCAATTTGATGAGCCGTTGGATAGAAAGTTTTGAAAATCACCCTTTTCAAAATGTATGGCAAGAGATAAAAAATATCATAGGTGATGTTTCTGCAACTGATGAGACAGTCACTACAGATATAAAAGAAATTGCCCGACTTAATAAGGTTGTTTCTTATCTTGACGAGCTTATAAGTGCTGCTGACCCTGAGTTAATTCCTCTAGCTACCTGGGATCAGTTTAATCAGCAGGCAAGTAATTGTTTGACAAATATGAGGCAATATATTCAAAACAGGAATATAAGCCATATAAACAATGCGAATAATCATTGCGACAATTTGCTTACTTATGTACGGCCTTATGTTTTATCAGGGAAAGGATCGGCACAAGCTGCTGGTCGAGCATTCAAAAGTTATTCTGATGCTATTGATGAGCATATTGCCATGCTTTCCAAACGTGCAAAAGAAGCTGTAAATCAGGCTGAAAACAATAAGAATGAAAGCGATAGACTTATTGAAGAAATAAACCAATCAAAACAAAACATAAGCGAGTTGGAAGAGCAACTTTTAGATGGCGATGAAAGCGTTAATGAGCGAATAAATAAATTCCTAGAAGATTTTGAAGAATGGCACTCTAAAATTAGCGAATATCACCAGAAACTTACTTCTGGTAACGAAGAAGAAAGTGCAATCATTCTTCAAATTGAAGAAGCTAAAAAGAAGGCGATAAACAATAGTGGTTCAACAGAAGAAGCTCTTGAAGAAACGAAAAACTTGTTAAGTGATCTGGAAGCTTTTTATCTACAAATATTTGGGAAGAAAAATGAAGAAGGAAAAAACGAAGGTGGCCTTAAAAAAGAGCTTGAAATTAGACGAAATGAAATAGAAGCGTTCAGAGACGAACAACAGAAAACCTATGACGCGCTCTTACAAGAAATTGAAAGCTTGTTACCGGGAGCCACCAGTGCTGGCCTAGCCTCAGCATATAAAGAACTCAAAGACACATTTAATAACCCAATTGAACATTATTCAAAACTATTTTATGGTGCGTTATTTGGATTGCTTGTTTCGGCATTTGTTTTAATTGTAAAAAATGTTAGCTTTTGGAATATTGAATTCATTGATGTAAAAGACCCACTATCATTATTTAATAATCTTATTTTCAAATTACCCATATTGCTTCCTCTCTTATGGTTAGCTGTGTTTGCATCTAAAAGACGGAGTGAGGATAGAAGGCTACAGCAGGAATATGCTCATAAAGAAGCAATAGCAAAATCTTATGAGAGCTTTAAACAGCAAATAGAGGCGCTAAAAGAGCAAGATGAACGCCTAAAGAAAATGCTTTTGGAAAAAGCAATAGCTGCAATTTCCTTTAATGCATCGACAACGCTTGATGGAAAACATGGAGATAAAATGCCATTGTTGGAGACAGTAGATAAATTGGTTGAAAAAGGCATTATTGATATTAATCCTTTAAGGAAAGGACAATAAACAGTTCAATGACCAATCTCTCAGAACACACCGATAACCAAATTATTATCTACCAAAACGAAGACGGCGACATTCGCATTGACGTTCAAATGGAACAGGATACTGTTTGGCTTAGCCAGGCGCAGATGGGTATATTGTTTGATAAGAACGTACGCACCATTAATGAACACATACAAAATGTTTTTCAAGAAGGAGAGCTGGAAAAATCTTCAACTATCCGGAAATTCCGGATAGTTCGTCAGGAAGGCAAACGGCAGGTCACAAGAGAAATTGAACATTACAAACTGGATGTCATTATCTCGGTGGGCTATCGGGTTAAATCAAAACTTGGCACACAATTTCGTATCTGGGCGAATAATATTCTCAAACAATACCTGTTACAGGGTTACGCACTGAATGAGAAAAAACTGCAAGAACAACAGGAGAAACTACAGGATTTAAAACAGGCCATTGCTCTGTCCTCCCGCCTGGTTCATAACAAAGCCTTATCCCAGAATGAATCAAAAGGTATTCTGGCCATTCTGGAAAAATACAGCCATGCGCTCACGGTGCTGGATAATTATGATCATCAACGCCTGACCATCGAAGGCACACAAAAAGCTGAACAAACCCATATCGCTTATGAAGAAGCCATCACCCAGATTCATCTATGGCGACAACAGGAAAAACTCAGCGAATTGTTTGGCAATGAAAAAGACGATTCATTTAAAAGTTCTTTAGCAACCATTTACCAGACCTTCGGCGGCAAGGAACTCTACCCCAGTATCGAGGAAAAGGCCGCGAATTTATTGTATTTTATCGTTAAAAATCATTCATTCAGTGATGGTAACAAACGCATAGCGGCAGCGATTTTTGCCTGGTTCTTGCAGCGCTATGATTATTTATACAATGATCTAGGGGAAAAACGCATTGCCGATAATGCATTGGTGGCTTTCACCTTACTGATTGCCGAAAGCAAGCCGGAAGAGAAAGAGATGATTGTTAAAGTCATTATCAATTTAATCAACGGGGCAAATGGATGAGTAAAATTACCGAATCCGCCATTGAAGATTTCGCTATCAAGCTATTTGAACAGCATGGCTATAGCTATATCCATGCACCAGATATTGCCCCTGATGGCGAAATACCGGAGCGAGGCCATTACGATGAAGTTATTTTAAAAGACCGGATTAGCTCAGCACTTCAGCGCATCAACCCATCCGTTCCTCTGCCTTCCTTACAAGAAGCGTTAAAAGAAGTCGAGCGCATCCATTCACCTGAACTACTGGCGAATAATGAAGCCTTTCATCGCATGATGACCGAAGGGATCAATGTTAGCTATCAAAAAGACGGACAGGATCGCGGTGATCTGGTTTGGTTGATCGATTTTGAGCGTCCGGAAAACAATGAATTTGTGGTCGCTAATCAATTTACGGTCATCGAAAACCAGCAGAACAAACGCCCCGATTTGGTTCTATTCATTAATGGCTTGCCGTTGGTCGTCATCGAGCTTAAAAATGCGATCGATGAAAACGCCACCATTAAATCTGCTTTCCGGCAGTTAGAAACCTATAAACAAGCCATTCCCGGCCTGTTTACCTATAATGCGCTACTGGTTATTTCGGACGGCCTGGAAGCTAAGGCCGGGTCTTTGTCAGCAGGATTAAGCCGTTTCATGGCCTGGAAATCAGTCGATGGCAAAGACGAAGCCTCACATTTAGTCAGCCAGCTTGAGACCTTAATCAATGGCATGCTGAACAAAACCACGTTGCTGGATTTAATCCGGCATTTCGTGGTGTTTGAAAAATCCAAAAAAGAAGATTTAAAAACCGGCGTGATCAGTATCAGTACGGTTAAAAAAATTGCGGCTTATCATCAATATTACGCGGTCAATAAAGCGATCAATAAGACTTTAACCGCAGCCAGTAGTGAAGGTGACCAAAAAGGCGGTGTGGTCTGGCATACGCAAGGTTCCGGTAAATCGCTGTCCATGGTGTTTTATACCGGTAAGATTGTTCTGGCTCTGGATAATCCAACCATTTTGGTAATTACTGACCGTAACGATCTGGATGATCAGCTCTTTGATACCTTTGCCGCATCCGCCCAGCTCTTACGCCAGGAACCGAAACAGGTTGAAGATCGGCAACAACTCAAAGAATTGTTAAAAGTAGCTTCCGGCGGCGTGATTTTCTCGACCATTCAGAAATTCCAGCCGGAAGAAGGCAATGTTTACGATGAATTATCCGACCGGCGTAATATCATCGTTATTGCCGATGAGGCGCATCGTACCCAATACGGCTTTAAAGCCAAAACCGTGGAGGAAAAAAACGACCAAGGGGAAGTGATCGGGCAAAAGATCGTTTATGGCTTTGCTAAATATCTACGCGATGCCTTGCCCAATGCCACCTATCTTGGTTTTACCGGTACACCGATTGAAAAAACCGATGTCAATACACCGGCGGTCTTCGGGGATTATGTTGATATTTACGATATTGCCCAGGCTGTCGAAGATGGCGCAACGGTGCGCATCTATTACGAAAGCCGCCTGGCTAAAGTGAGTTTAAGCGATGAAGGCAAGAAACTGATTGCCGAGCTGGACAAGGAGCTGGATCAGGAAGATTTAACCGACACCCAAAAAGCCAAAGCCAAATGGACACAAATTGAAGCTTTAATTGGTAGTCAGCAGCGCATTCAAAATATCGCTAAAGATATTGTCCGTCATTTTGAAGCGCGGCAGGAAGTGTTTGCCGGTAAAGGCATGATCGTGAGCATGTCTCGCCGCATTGCCGTGGATTTATATGATGAAATCATCAAATTAAAACCGGAATGGCATTCGGATGATTTAAACAAGGGAGTAATAAAAGTCATCATGACGGCCTCATCGTCAGATGGGCCGAAAATGGCACAACATCACACCACTAAAAAACAACGCAAAGCCTTGGCCGAGCGGATGAAAGACAATGACGATGAATTAAAACTCGTGATTGTCCGTGATATGTGGCTAACCGGATTTGATGCACCGAGTATGCACACGCTTTATATCGATAAACCCATGAAAGGCCATAATTTGATGCAGGCTATTGCGCGGGTAAACCGGGTTTACCTGGATAAGCCGGGCGGTCTGGTCGTCGATTATTTAGGCATAGCCTCAGATTTGAAAGAAGCGCTGTCGTTTTATTCCGATGCGGGCGGTAAAGGTGATCCGACTTTAGCGCAAGAACAAGCCGTCCAGATAATGCAAGAAAAGTTGGAAGTGATTTTCGCAATGTATCATGGCTTTGCTTATGAAGTTTATTTTGATGCCGATACCAGCCAGAAACTCTCTATCATTCTGGCCGCCGAAGAGTATATTTTAGGACTGGAAGATGGCAAGAAACGCTATATAAATGAAGTTACCGCTCTCTCTCAAGCCTTTGCCATTGCTATCCCCCATGAACAAGCCATGGATGCCAAAGATGAAGTGGCATTTTTCCAAGCGGTAAAAGCACGGCTGGCAAAATTTGATGGCACTGGTTTAGGCAAAACCGATGAAGAAATCGAAACCACGATCCGCCAGGTCATCGATAAAGCTTTAGTCTCTGAACAGGTCATTGATGTATTTGATGCCGCCGGGATTAAAAATCCGGATATTTCCATTTTATCTGAAGATTTTTTGCTCGAACTCAAAGGCATGGAGCATAAAAACGTAGCATTGGAGGTACTAAAAAAACTGCTTAATGATGAACTCAAAGTTCGGGCTAAAAAAAATCTAGTGCAAAGCAAATCCTTAATGGAAATGCTCGAAACCGCGATAAAAAAATATCAAAACAAAATCCTGACCGCTGCCGAAGTTATAGATGAGCTGATTAAGATCAGCAAGGAAATTGTGGCTTCCGATAGTGAAGCCAAAAATATGGGTTTGAGCGATTTTGAATATGCGTTTTATACCGCTGTTGCCAACAATGACAGCGCAAAAGAGCTGATGCAGCATGACCAATTAAGGGAATTGGCCGTTGTATTAACACAGCGTGTTAAACAAAATGCATCCATTGACTGGACGATTAAAGAAAGCGTTAGAGCCAAGCTCAAAGTCATTGTTAAACGCACATTGCGGCAATTCGGTTATCCGCCAGATATGCAGTTATTAGCCACTGAAACGGTGCTAAAACAGGCGGAAATGATCGCTACTGAATTAACGACAACATAATTTCAGCCCTAGCGTTTTTATAAAGATAAAACCGGAAAGCAACTTGAAAAAGACCTTACCGATTTCTGAAACTCTATTTGTGACTGGATTACAAATTGTTTCACGATAACAATTGCAAATGATACACCTTGCTCTTTTATAACTGCGCCTTGTATTTTCATTATGTTCCTTTAATTAAAAATCAGGTTGGCTTCGGATATAAGTACCCGAAGCCAGGTTAATTACCCTTTTGGTGGATAAGGGTCATTTCCGTAAGAGTTTTTCTCTCTAATACGGCCATTTTCACCATGAATCAAAAGCTCTGACTGCTGGTTCTGTGCAATTTCACGAGCACGTTCAATTGCCTCCCCTTGAGTCGAATGCACTGATGTGGCTTTGCTATTACCTGCGCCTTTTACAGCCCAGTCATCACCGTGTGGAACAACATGTTGATTTTTCTTACTCATTTTTAAGCCTCTTTCGTTTCTGTCTGGGAAGCCCCATTATTACTTAATGCTCACCAGGTTATTAATCCAGGACATTAAACTGAAAATTATTTTTGTCCGCATTTTATATTGCTATGAGCATTCATATATGTACGTACTATAGGAAAAAAACATGCATGTAGAATTTGTCGAAGAAGCAGATGAATTTTGGTCGCCATTAGATATTAACAATGCAATTAAGAATTTATCAGAGGTCGATATTTGTAGATTACATAGTATTGCAAAACAATACTCTTATCATTGTTCAATGGATGTTGATGAAATACTAAATGAAGCCATTTTTAGAGCCCTTTCAGGAAAAAGAAAATATCCTATTAATGTCTCTTTAATAGCATTTATATCTCAAACCATGCGGAGTATTGCTTTCAACGAAAGGAGGAAAAACGAAAAGCATGAATCTATTGATGATTCAACTTCATCATTACAGGATAAATCTGTTTCACCAGAAGAAAAGGCCACTGCTTATCAAGAATTGAACTCGATTTTAGAATTGTTCAAAGATGATGAAGATATAACTTCTTATTTAATGGGACTTTATGATGGATTCACACCCAATGAAATATGTGAATTTTGGGGATGGGATAGAACAAAATACGGTAGTGTACAAAAAAGGCTAAGGAGAAGTTTAAATAAACATTATCCAAATGGTAGAGAAAATGACTAAAAAAATCACCAGCATAGAGCAACTTGAAAAACTGACTGATGCATTAGTAGAAGATATTATTGAACTCAGTGATAAAGAAATATTATTAGAGGCAGGAGAACAGTTTAATGATCTATCAGAAGAAAACAATCATATACGTGACGTTATAAATAGTGCAGTTTTACGTGCATCAAAAATCAAATTAACTGAAGCTAAAAAACAAGTTAATGAATATAAAAAAATGACCACAAAAAGTAATGTCATATCCCTTTCTAATGCTCAAAAAAAATCTGTAATAGAAAACTTTACGACAAAAGATCCGGAACTTAACCAAAAATTGACACTTGCAGCCCGTAAAGGTGAAGGTATACAAACAGAAAATGATATTGAGGGAATGTTTGAAGATATGCTGGAACTTGGTCTAATAGACGAAGAAGGCAATAAAAAATGAATGGACTTACTGAAGCAGAGCAACTGCTTCAAGAACTAGGAATTACTGAACCAGAAGAAATAGACCTTGAAGCTATCGCATATCATGTTGGTGCAACAATAAAAAGAAGACCGCTAGATGGATGTGAAGCACGTATTGTTGGTTCTGATAATAAAGCCATTATTACAGTTAACTCTAGCAGCCCAAAAGTGAGGCAACAATTTTCTATAGGGCATGAAATTGGACACTGGTATTATCACAGAGGTAGAACCCTAGTTTGTAGGGCCGATGATATCGGAGGTCATCATTCGGATGTGGCAATATTAGAAAGACAGGCTGATAAATTTGCTTCTAATTTATTATTGCCAAACTATATTGTACGCCCATATTTGAATAAGTTTAAAAAGCTAAATTTTGACACCATAAGAAAAACTGCCAAATCTTTTGGAACAAGTATACCTGCGACAGCAATAAGTTTGGTTGAACGTGGTTCTTGGCCTTCTGTACTTGTATGTAATGGGCAATTAGGTCGAAAATGGTTTACACGCAACACAAAGATACCAATTCATTTTTTTCCAAAAAATGAATTGCATTATGAAAGTAGCGCAATGGATATTCTATATGGCAGAGAACATGATCAAACATCACCTAGAAAAATAGGCGCAGATAAATGGTTCAATTGCAGAGAAGCCTATAATCAAAATATTTACGAACAAAGCATACAAACAATAGAAGGTGATGTTTTGTCTTTACTAACTTTCAATTGAAGAAATATATGATAAAGATTTTTATATCTTACTCTCATGTTGATGACAATTATCGTAACGAACTCCAAAAACATCTAACATGCTTACAACATCAGGGCATTGTAGAAACCTGGCATGATCGGCGAATTATCTCAGGTGAAAAATGGGCAGACCGGATTGATGATGAGTTACGCCAAGCTGATATCATACTCTTGTTAATAAGCTCTGATTTCATTTCCTCTCGTTATTGCTATGAACTAGAAATGACAGAAGCACTTGCACGCCACAATCGTAAGGAAGCAGTTGTTGTTCCTATTATCCTGCGTCCATGTCATTGGACTGGACTACCTTTTGGACAGCTTCAAGCAGCGACAAAAGATGGTAAACCAGTTGAAAAATATCTCAGTTTAGATGATGCATTCCTTGAAATTATCCAAAACATTGAAACAGTAGCCAAACACTTGACTGCGAAAATACCTTCCACGGCAACCAGTTCATTTAAAAGTATAAGCATTCCAACTTCAGTACCCAGTAAACCAGAATTGCCACGTTCAAGTAATCTAGCCATACCAAAGGCTTTTTCAGATCACGACAAAGACACTTTTATTACTAAGGCTTTCGATTATATGGCACGTTTTTTTGAAGGATCACTACAAGAACTTAAAATCCGAAACCCTGGGACAAATACCAATTTTCAAAAGGTTGATTCTCGTTCATTTGAATCCATAATATACATCAATGGGAAACAAGCTTCTAAATGCGGTATTTGGCTCGGCGATTTTCTTGGCTCAAAAGGTTCATCATCGATAATGTATAGTAGCTCTGGGCTTGGCCAAGGGAATAGCTTCAATGAAAGTATGAGTATCAAAGACAATGGTAACATTTTAGGCTTGGAGTCAATGGGAATGTCACATTTGCATCTAACAGAAAAAATTCTTACCAATGAAGGAGCAGCAGAATATTATTGGACTATGTTTTTTGAACCAGTAAAAAGGCAGTACTAGGTGTAACGGTTTGTATTTATAAATTTCAATTCTCATGCTTAAATGTAAGCCTGTCCACAAGAAGTGATTTTATCCACTGGTTTCATTAATTTACTGTCTTACTCATCATTAAAAAACTGCATAAAGTAATGATAATAAAATAAAATGAAAAATTAGAAGGGTTTTACAAAACAAACAGTCCCCGCCTGGTATTAATCAGACCAGTCTGTAAGACTTAAAAATACTAAATACGGCTATCAAGCCTTCAATGTTCCCATGAGAAACTTTTCCCACTTATAAGGATTGTCTTCGCGGGTATGTTGACATCCAAAACAAGAGTATATAAAATTATATACATGACTGAAGCACCACTTCCAGCCTTTTGCTAAGACACTAGGAATTAACTCTGATGTTAATGTTTATTAATTTGACAAATGTTCTCATGAGAACATTTAAGGATTTTCTTTATGTCGAATGAAAATAAAGTAAGCGGTGAACCACCACGTTCACCGCTTGTAGAATCATCTAAGACACTAGCAGAAGATGATCCCGCCTCTATTATGTCGCATGGCTGCGCTATAGACAAGGAGCTGGTAAAGCTTAATGAGATTATTGTTAATCTGAGGAAAAAGGATAAATCTTTAACGGATCAAGGTTGCTTGTTAGCACGTATCCACTATAAAACTGACAGACCCAATATTATGTATATGCTCTTGCCGACCGATGAAGCAGGAAAGCGTAAATATATCCATGTTGGGGTGGATTCTGACAAACAGCAGCAGGCCATCGCTAAGGTTTCCCGTTATGAAGAACGAGAAACCGTAAGAAGACAGATTCGTTTGCTTCATGAGCTTTACGATCAATGCCATCTTCAGTTGTCTGCAATGCTTAATCAATTGCGTTGTGATATTAACCAGGTCACCGGTAATACGGATTCTTAAGTTTTTTGATTTAGATTAGGATTATTTATGAAAAAGATTTTTGTTGTATTTCTTCTTAATGTTTTTCTTCTGAGTGGTTGTGCTACGCTCAACAATGCCACCCATAGCACTGATCCCGTTACCGGTGAAAAAAAGGTGAATAATACGACTAAAGGGGTTGGTTATGGGGCAGCGGGTGGAGCCGCGCTGGGTGCTATTATCGGTGCGATTGCCGGCGGCGGTAAGGGCGCCGCTTTAGGTGCGGGTATCGGTGCGGGAGCTGGTGCTCTTATTGGTGGCGGTTCGGGTTACTATATGGACAGCCAGGAAAAAATTCTACGTGAAAAACTGGAAAAAACAGGGGTTCGCGTTGTTCGGCAAGGGCAGGATATTAAACTGATTATGCCTGCTAATGTTACGTTTGAAGTGAATTCTTCAACTATTAATCGGCATTTCTATGAAACGCTCAATTCGGTTGCTTTAGTTTTGAATGAGTTCGGCAATACCCGCTTGAAAGTTTTTGGATTTACGGATTCTCAAGGCAGCTTTGAGCATAATCAGTTATTGAGTGAGGATAGAGCGCGGTCTGTTTCCTCTTATCTGATTCATCAAGGGGTGAATCCTTCCAGGCTTTATGTACAGGGGATGAGCGAGCGGTTTCCTATTGCTTCCAATAGTACCCGTGATGGTCGTGCTTTGAATCGGCGGGTTGAGTTGAGTATCGAGCCGGTGAATATATAATTTTTTAAAAGTTTCTCATGAGAACATTTTTATTTTTAGTTGCTGGCTTGTGGTTTCCTTCTCTGGTCTTTGGTCTGGATGGTCGTGTTGTTCGAGTTGTCGATGGCGATACGATTGTTGTTTTAACGGATGATAAGACTTCTGTTAAGGTTCGTCTTAGTTATATTGATAGTCCTGAAAAATCACAGCCTTTAGGTAAAAAGGCTAAACAAGTTTTGTCCGGTTTGGTTTTTGGTCAGGTTGTTCATGTTGTTGAGCAACCTAAACCGGATCGTTGGAAACGTGTTTTGGGTGTTGTCTTTGTAAATGATGGTTTAAATGTTAATCGTGAAATGGTGGCTTTAGGGTATGCCTGGGTTTATCCTAAATATAATCAGGATGCTGATTTACCTGCTTTTCAGTTGGCTGCGCAACGCGCTGGTTTAGGTCTTTGGAGGTTGCAGGCTGATCAGCGAATTGAACCTTGGGTTTGGCGTAAGCTTGCCAGGCAATCTCGCCATTAATTTTCGGGAGGTCTCTGCATGTTCCGTTTGTCGTCTCAGGCTTGTGAATATTTTGATATGTCGGATGATGAGCTGTTTCGTTCTGATGTTTGGAATGATTTGTTGCTTTGGTTAAAAGAAACTCATCAGGTGCCGAGTTGGGATATTGAATCAGGCGAGTCGATTAATTATGCGCTGGTTGAGGAATTTGCCAGGTCTTCTGGCTTTCAGAAAAAAGGTTGTGATTATGCAGTGTGAATTGTGTAAATATTCAATTCCGCATTCGGGCCGGTTTTTTGTTGAGCATTGTCGTTATTATTCGACTTTGGAAAAGAAACAATTGATGCTGCTTGCGGCTGAAATTGATCAATGTTCTTTTTTTGAACTGGATTCTAAAGAGGGTCCACATTTTGAACGGGAAATCCCTTATGAGAAAAAATAGCGTTCAGTTTTTTACTCTTCCGTGTAAAGGCGGCTGTGGTAAGGAAATTACGACGACGAACCGATCCATTCACGGCCTCGATGTTCTTCATGCAAAATACGCAGGCTTTTGCAGTGATTGTTCGCCTTTAAACGAGCAGGAAATAGCTCTAAAACAAGGTCGTGCATTAGCTGAAAAGTTTTATCAAACTAATAGCCATGATTGAATTTATTGACCTTGAATACCAAAGCAATGCAGGGACAAAAATTGAAGCGGAAGGGTATAAAGCGGGTTGTGTTAAAAAAAGTTCTAATGAAAATCCTTACGAAAAATCTAGCTGGCAATATGATATATAGGAGCAGGGGCGGGTTGCAGCTATGCGTTTGTTAAACGTTGAATCATGACAGCGATAGAAAGTTTCTCATGGGAACATTTTGGGCGATCCCTACGGGCCGGGCTTTTCGTTCCAATGAAATAAACGGCTGAGTAAGTTCAGCTAACGGACAAGCAAGTTCCGTCCCTCCACTTTCTTTTCCGAAGCTTCTCTAACTCATCCCTTCCTTTCATTTCCTCTGCAATCCCTATCGTGGCGAGGTAACATCGAGGGCCATCAGGTCCGCTGGCCACGTAACCCTGTATTTTTCATATCCCCATCCCATCACTCTTGGTTTAAATACCTTGGGTGAAGCCGAAGGCTGAGGGCAAAGCCCTTCATAATTCATCTTTATTCTGATGAGGGATAGATGCTATCGCAACTATCCTGCTTTTTAGATTATGGGCAAAAAGATAAAAGGACAAACAGATGCTACCGCAACTGTTTACTTTTTAAAATCATGTATTCACCTTTCCAACAATGATGTTGCCCCCGTTTCGCCTATTGCGTGGATTCAAGACCAATCAATTCCATTCTGCAAGGTACGCTTCGCTTTTCTCCTGGCAGAATGGAATTGCCCGGTCTCATTGAATCACGCGGCGAAACGGGGGCAACACCAATAAAGCCCTTGGTATGAAAAGCGAAGACAAATAAAGAACGGCGCAGCCGTGCTGATTTAAAACGAGAACCGCCTTGGTTCTCGTAGCTCTCCACGGCAGCTCACCAAGAGCATCACTTCTAGGGTGGTTTGTCAATCCTATGTTATTGTATTTATTAATATATTGTTCCATGTGAAACGTTGAAAAGTTTACAAACTGGTTGACGCAGTATATAAAAGTATATATAATTATATACAAGGTTGAGGGACACCACGCCCCAACCGGTTTTTTTAAGACACTAGGAGTTCATAACATGGCTTATTCAAAATCAAAGCGCGATTTATACCAAGAAGTTACCGATAAAATTATTGATTCTTTAGAGCAAGGCGTGAGTCCTTGGGTTTGCCCTTGGGATCGTTCCGGTGAGATGACGTTACCGGTTAACCATTCATCCGGTGATTTTTACCGTGGCATTAATGTTTGTCTGTTGTGGATGGAACAGCAGTTGCGCGGTTTTTCGTCGTCTCGCTGGATGACCTATAAGCAAGCAGCGGTAAAAGGCGGATATGTTAAAAAAGGCGAAAAGGGAACCACGGTTATTTTTTATAAAACATGGGAAAAAGAAACCGGCGAATTCAACGAAAATGGCGAAGGAATTATAGAAAAAATTCCTATGTTGCGTTCTTTCACCGTTTTTAATCTGGATCAGATAGAAGGGATTGAATTGCCCGAACCTAAAACCAATTTTGAGGGCGGTTTTGACTCCATAGAAGCCGCTGAAACTGTTTTGGTGGCTTCAGGTGTGGTGATTCATGAAGGCGGCACACGGGCGTTTTACCGGCCATCTACCGATGAAATTACTATGCCAGACAGAACCCGCTTTATTTCGGCGAATGATTATTATGCCACGGCTTTACATGAGTTAGTTCATGCAACCAAACATAAAAGCCGTTGTGATCGTGTTCCTTATGATTCCAAGCAGGCTAAAGGGGCTTATGCCTTTGAAGAGCTGGTTGCAGAACTCGGGGCTAATTTTTGTATGGCCGGTTTAGGTTTATCCGGTTCCGTTCAAGATCATGCGTCTTATATTGATCATTGGCTGGGTGTGTTAAGAGAAGACAAAAAAGCCATTTTCAAGGCCGCAGCGCAAGCACAAAAAGCGCATGAATGGATAGAGCAGGCTACCCAGTCTTTTCTGTCTCAGAATGCCGCCTGATCCTCCTATAGCTCGGCGGTCGAAAGACCGCCTTTTTAGTAAGCATGACAAGATGATATTTAAGAGGATAAACAAATGAATAAAGCAGAGGCGGGGAAACAGGCTTTTTATGGCGTTAATGTTATTTTGGCAGGAAAGCTTAGGGAGTCTTACCCTAATACTGCTTCTTTAAGAGGTGGTTGTTCAATATAATCAATTAGATATAGTGTAAATTAAAGGTTAAGCTCCTTGTATTATTCAGATATAATTGAATTTTCACGTAAAATTAAATCTGAACAAAGAGCTTAACCGTGCCTAATCATACAAAATATTCCGTATCACAACAAATTCGTAAGCTAAAAAAGTCTGTCCTTCAGTTTTCTCATCTACCTTTCTCTGATATTTTATCGTCCGATATTTTACTACAAATCATCGAGCATTCAGTCAGCAGCAGGGAGCGTATATTTACACCGTTGATCACACTAAGGGCCTTTATTTTTCAAGTGCTCAGCACGGATGGCTCATGCAGACAAGCCGTGAGTCATGTCCTTTCAAATCGATTACATCAAGGCCAGTTGGCCAATTCAATCAAGACGGGGTCCTATTGTAAAGCCCGAAAACGTTTGCCTCTTAAACAACTTAAGCAGGCCGCTGAAGCATCCGGAAAAGCATTGCATCAACAGGCTCGTCAAGCTTGGTTGTGGAAAGGACATAATACACTGATCACGGATGGAACCACTGTGCTTATGCCCGATACGCCGGAAAATCAGGCCGATTTTCCTCAACAATCCAATCAAAAGCCGGGCTTGGGTTTCCCTATTGCGCGCATAGTTGGACTGGTTTCTTTAAGTGTGGGTTCGGTTGTTTCTTACGCTATCGGTCCTTATCAAGGTAAAGGCAGTGGCGAAACCTCTTTATTTAGTCGGATGATAAGCTCTATTGCCCAAAATGATCTCTTGCTGGCAGACCGTTATTACTGCACTTGGGCAATTCTAGTACTGATGATGCAACAAGGCTCACATATGCTGGTTCAAAATCATGCTCAGCGTAAACCGGACTTTCGCCGAGGCAAAAAGCTGGGGACAAAGGATCATCTTATTGAATGGAAAAAGCCCAAGCGAAAACCCGATTGGATCAATCAACATGACTATGATGCTTTACCGGGTGAAATACTGATTCGGGAGTTCTCCGTAGGTGGTGTAGTCTACGTTACGACTCTGCTGGATGTTAAAAAATATCACAAAAAAGAGCTAGCAAAATTTTACACCCAGCGCTGGTTGATTGAGCTCGATTTTCGCAGTATTAAAACGAATATGAAAATGGACATGTTACGCTGCAAATCCCCAGACATGGCTCAAAAAGAAATAGCCGTTTATTTATTGGCTTACAATCTTATTCGAGCCAGTATAGCCAGGGCTGCCAAGGTTAAGAGTCAAATCCCTAGGCACATCAGCTTTATGACAACCGTTCAGATTTTTAATGAAGGTCTATTACAACTGATTGTACTTTCCGGAAAGGTTTTGAAATATGCTATTGATGGTTTATTGAACGCAATCGCTTCTATACCCATCGGTCAGCAAAAAAGGAAAGCACAACCTCGTGCAGTAAAACGTCGACCCAAGCCTTATCCACTATTGACAACGCCTCGTAACCAAGCGTGTGAAGCTATTAATTAATAAGTGTTTTTTCTTAAGGAAGCAGTATTAGAGTCTTACCCCAATGGTTGCACATTAGCTGAAGCGATTTTACTGGCTCAAACGTGGGATTCTGATTTTATCGGCAGAGCTGAACATTTCGCGCGTGATTCCGAGTTAAAAATATATAAAGATATATTAAAGGCGTGTGTCCACGCCTTTAATCTTCTTCCGAATACCAGACTCGGTTTTCAGGGGTTTAACAATACTTATGCGTTAGCTTCAAAAATAGATTCGTTGCTTGAGCATGAGAAAAAGAATATTTAAAAACGTTTTTCATGGGAATATTTTGGGCGATCCCTACGGGCCGGGCTTTTCGTTCCAATGAAACAAACGGCTGAGTAAGTTCAGCTAACGGTCAAGCAAGTTCCGTCCCTCCACTTTCTTGGCCGAAGCTTCCCTAACTCATCCTTTCCTTTCATTTCCTCTGCAATCCCTATCGCGGGGTTACGCGGCCAGCTCGCCTGGTGGTCCTCGGTGTCACCCTGCTAGTTCAAGCGGTTCATACTCGCTTAAATCCAGTTCTTTTTTGGCTTGATGCAGGTTGAAATTGTCCTGCATTTGCAGCCAGCTTTCAGGGGAGCGTCCCAACACTTTTGACAATTTCAGGGCCATAGCGGGTGATACGTCCGTTTTTCCATTGATTAACCGGCTAACCAAGCCATCACTGACTTTAAGGTTTCTGGCAAGCTCATTTGAGCCGATATGACAGGGTATTAAATACACCCGTTTGATGAATTCCCCAGGGTGCATGGGGTTGTGTTGTTCAATCATAATTTTTAATGGTAATCTTCATAGTTGACAATATAGGCGTGGCCGTCTTTGAACTCAAAGACTATCCGCCAGTTACCACTGACATTAATTGACCATAGGCCGGTTTTATCGCCTTTTAAGGCATGTAACCGCCAGCCTGGTAGGTTCATATCCTCAATTGTATTTGCAGTGTGTAGAGCTTGTAAGCGTTCCTCTATGCGGGGAGCATGATTGCTTTGTATCCCTGCCGTGCTGCCCGAGGTGAAAAACTTTTGCAATCCCTTGTGTTTGAAGCTCTTTATCATGAGATGATTTTACATGCTAATTTAATGTTGTGCAATAGTAAATATTTGCGGTGCAAAATTTATTACTTTTTTTTGTAATCCGTTGTTTTTTCGTGTTAACTGGCGTAATATTAAAAACGCGGTACAGGCTGAGGAGCCGATGACCGCCAAGGGTGATACTTAACTGTATCCCAAAAGGGCAAGCTTCTTGTTTGCCCTTTTTTATTTCTATTTGTTAATGTTTCATTCGGGGAAGAAGGAAGTTGATATTATAACCCAAAGTATATAGTATTATATACTCCTATCAGGATAAGGGGTGTATTGTGCGAGATAAGAAAAAAATGCCTATGAAAGAACCGCCCGAAGAATCAATTAAAAGTGTTCAATATGACCTGTTTACCCAGTTTTTAAGTAATAATAAAAACGATGTCTCTAATATGGTTGAGGTCTGGGAAAGCATTCCCAAGTATTTCTTCACCCCACGACAAATTAGTCAATTAAGAACAGAAGGGGGGCTTGCAGAGCCTTATAAGTGGAATTTTTCATACAATGATTCTCCTTGTACGGTAAAAATACAACCTGCTTTAATTGAGCAGGAAAACGGTAAATACAAAGCCTTTTTCCCGAGTGTTACTGAAGAATTAGTTGAAGAAGCATTAAAAAAGATTTTTACAGATCAGCAATTCGGAATTCATAATCCCCAAAAAACGGAAAGTTGGGTACGGTTTACACTGGGCATGATTCAAAAGGAACTGAAAAACAGGGGGCGCAGCCGCGATAAAAAACAAATCAAACACGCCATAGAAGTCATGAGTTCGTGTGTAATCACTCTCTATAAAGAAGAGAAAGAAATTTGGAAAGGATCTATTCTACAAGATCTGGTGAGTGTAAATCGTCATGACTATTTAGCTGATACTAACTCGCAACACATTGCACGCCTGCCCCTTTTTATCAGTCATAGCGTGAACACCTTAGAATACAGGCAATTCAACTATGAACGGCTAATGAGCTGTAATGAACAACTAACCCGATGGATATATAAACAGTTAATCAACCGCTTCAAGCAAGCAAATCTTATGAATACCTATCACTTTATGTATTCCAAAGTCTATCGTGATAGCGGCCTGTTACAACAAAAAACAGAAGACAAAAATAGGCAGAAAGTCAGATCATCACTCACAGAGCTTATAGATCGCGGGGTCATTGCCAATTTCACTGAAGACATCCGAAAAGAAGGCCGGAAAATTGTTGATGTTAAATACACAGTTTCACCAACAACAAACTTTGTCTCTGAGCAAAAAGCCGCTAACAAACGCTGTAAAGACGGAAAAACAAAAGCTTTGTCTGTTGGAATACAAATAGATAGATAGCTAATTCTGTGGATAACTTCAAGGAAGTGGTAGTTATAAC
Source organism: uncultured Methylomarinum sp. (assembly GCA_964397365.1). Taxonomy (GTDB): domain Bacteria; phylum Pseudomonadota; class Gammaproteobacteria; order Methylococcales; family Methylomonadaceae; genus Methylomarinum. The sequence goes on from CAYNIU010000004.1 coordinate 44,152, forward strand.
CGCGTGTAGGTGGTAGTTATAACCGCGAGAAGTGGTAGTTATAACCGCGTGTAAGTGGTAGTTATAACCGCGAGGTACAATTATTGGTCAAATTTTAGCCACAAAAAAGCCTATTTTTTTTCAAAAGGTGGTAGTTATAACCGCGAGTTCGTCTCTAAAGTGGTAGTTATAACCGCGAGAAGTGGTAGTTATAACCGCGAGTTCGCCCCTGAAGTGGTAGTTATAACCGCGAGTTAAAAGCGGGTGGTAGTTATAACCGCGAGTTTAAAAAATTTTATTTATTTAAGTTATTGTTTTTTTTAATTTTATTATGACTATCCAAATCCTTATTCTTTTCTTTTTTTATTCTTATATTTAATCTTTATTTATTCTACCTTTTAATCTGTTGGTAACTTCATCAGCAAAAACTTAAAAGGAGTCCATTAAGGACAACTTCTTTTATAAGGGGCTAAAGCCCCTCAGCCTCCGGCTTCACCCCTACTGCCCCAACTCACTTGCCTTATTCGCTCTATAAGCAACAATAAACCCTATCAAAGAAAGAAATGACTTAAAACTAACCCTTTTTTCTTTTTCGACACAAACACCTTTAAATAACTTGCTAAGCACCAACTATAAGGAATCCTTATAGGATAACTTCATTTTAATAAGGGCTTTGCCCTCAGCCTTCGGCTTCACCCAAGGTATTTAAACCAAGAGTGATGGAGTAGGGGAGCCGGAGCTAACCATCTGCGAACAAGGAGTAACGTCTATGATAACCAGGTGAGCTGGCCACGTTACCCTTTTTATTGACATTTGTTCGTTATTTGTTAATATGTTAGTTAGTTAGTAACAAACTAATTAACTAACTAATTCTTAAGATCGCAGGACTTCTCATGGCCAGGCCCGAAATACCCGAAGAAAAATATATTGATGCTATCCATCAGCTTTTAGCGGAGGGTATAGCCATTGATACCATTAAACCAGCAAAACTTCAGCAGGCCGTTGGTGGCCGTTATAGCCGCTGTTCTGAAATTCTTGACAAGTTTAAACATGACTTTGTTAAAGAAGATGAATCCGCTACTGAGCAACCTCAGTCACCCTGGTTCAAGGATATGGTAGGGGTGACGTGTGAGAATATTCAGAAGTCCCTGGTTTCCACCTGGCCGATCATTCAAGGCGAAATCAACAAGGCTATTGAAATCGCTACCCAGGCGTATGAGTTGAAAAAAGAAGAGTTCTTAATACAGCAACGGGATGATCGAGAGCAAATAGACCTGTTGGAAAATCAGATTGATTCCCTGACCAGTCAACTAGAAAATCAACAGCAACGAGTGAGAGAATTTGAACAAAAACTGGATATTGCTCACCAGGATGTTGCGAAGTTTCAGGCTATCGCAGAGGAACGAGGGGAGTCATTAAAATCACTGAATCATGAACTTCAATCATCGGCGGATACCAACGCGCATTTATGCACCGTTAATCAGCAGCAGATGAAAGAAATTGAATCGCTTGAAGCCACTGTCAAGCAGTTACAAAATCAAATTCAAACAGATGAAATTAATGCTGAAAAATCCAATTCTCTGATCCAGTCTCTTAAAGATGAAATCGATTCATTAACTCGTCAGGCAGAAAAAACAAAGGAAGAATACAAAAAACAGTTCCAGAAATTCACCGATACGGAACATGAAAACGCCGAATTAAAGTTAGAAAATGCCAGGCTTAACGAACGATGCGATAACCTGAACCAGTCAATCGAATCATTGAACAAAAAGAATGAATCTCTGCAAAATGAGCTGGTGAATTTGGCTAAATCTAATCAGGGAAAAAGCAAAAATTAGTGTTAAAAAGTTTCTCATGGGAACATTTTGGGCGATCCCTACGGACCGGGCTTTCCGTTCCAATGAAATGAAATAAACGGCTGAGTAAGTTCAGCTAACGGACAAGCAAGTTCCGTCCCTCCACTTTCTTTTCCGAAGCGTCTCTAACTCAGCTTCTTCCTTTCATTTCCTCTGCAATCCCTATCGCGGGGTTACGCAATTAGTTAACCTGGTCGCTCTTAATGTTAACCCGTTCTCCTGTTAACATGAATTCAAGACCAATCAATTCCATTCTGCAAGGTACGCTTCGCTTTTCTCCTGGCAGAATGGAATTGCCCGGTCTCATTGAATCACGCGGCGAAACGGGGGCAACACCAATAAAGCCCTTGGTATGAAAAGCGAAGACAAATAAAGAACGGCGCAGCCGTGCTGATTTAAAACGAGAACCGCCTTGGTTCTCGTAGCTCTCCACGGCAGCTCACCAAGAGCATCACTTCTAGGGTGGTTTGTCAATCCTATGTTATTGTATTTATTAATATATTGTTCCATGTGAAACGTTGAAAAGTTTACAAACTGGTTGACGCAGTATATAAAAGTATATATAATTATATACAAGGTTGAGGGACACCACGCCCCAACCGGTTTTTTTAAGACACTAGGAG